>DATHZY010000001.1:0-3551 GCA_035458325.1 Saprospiraceae bacterium
GTTACGTCCGGTCAGCTATACCTGGGATATCGAAGCATACTGTCGACATACAGGCGAGCTGCTGGAGGAGAGTCTTGCTGAAAACAGAGCTCATGCTTCTACGATTGTGTACACAGGCTTCCTGGCGCAGGAAGTGGAAGATGCCGCACAGCAGATCGGATATGATTTTTCAGGTATCGTAGCCCCCGAAGATGAGGATGATAATTACGGGCTGCGTTATGCCGAGTTTACGGTGCCCCTGGTCAAGGCTGTACAGGAACAGCAAGCACAGATTGCATTTCTTCAAAGCAGTCTTGATACAGTCCTGGCAATGGTTGAAGAGCTGCAGTCCCAATTAGCCATCTTAAAAGCCTCCATCAAGTGAGGTAGCCTTACACTCACCATCTCACCCTCTCACTCTCTCACTCTCTTACACTCACCAAGGTTATTCCCGACAAATCCGCTTTCCCTTGTTTCAGGAATTCATAAGTGATTCGATCGGCTGTGCAGCCTTCAAACTTTACCCGTTTCAGTTTTTCATTGTTTTTAAAGAACGTGTTCAGCAGTGAAGCATGCCGGAAGGATACTCTCGTAAATTCGCAGTTTTCAAAATAGCAATCGGTCATCGTGCCTTCAAAAATGATATCGGCGATCTCTGTTTCCATGAAGGAGGTTCGATGCCACACGGCTTTTGAAATGGTATTCTTTCCGGTATATCCGGTTTTACCCGCGATGCCTGTAAAGCCTCCAAACTTTATTATCACGCCTGTAAAATCTGTGCCATTAAAGTCACAGCCATAGAGAAAGCTTTTCATGAATTCGGTGCCGGACAGATTAGCGCCGGTGAAATCACATTTGTCGATATTGCTTTTTGTAAATTCAGCTTCGGTCAGTTTGCAGTTATTGAATACCGTCTGGCCTATGTTGGAACCTTGAACCTGACTGCCGCTGAGGTCAGAAGATGAAAAGTCACAGCTCTCTATATTATTGCCTTTGAGTAGAAGGCCTGCGAGTTCTGAGCCGATAAACTTACAGCGCTGCATATTGGATGCACTGAATTTTTCCTTTAGATTTTTCAGTCCTGAGAAGTCTGCATCCACCCAGTTACCCAGTGACATATCCCAGTTAAGTCTTTTCTCCTCTTTTCCGTTGGCTCGTGCCACAGGATGTGCAGCCTTGGATTCAAGCGACGTAACTTCTATCGGTGTAGTAGGGGAGGTTTCACTAAAATAGTTGAGGTCCACACCCAGGATCTCTGCCAGGCGATCGAAGGTGGTGATGTCGGGCATGGATTCTCCGCGCTCCCACTTGCCGACGGCCTGGGCGCTGATGAAGAGCTTTTCGGCGAGTTGCGCCTGTGAGATATTGATTTTCTTCCGGGCCTCGGCGATCTTGTGTCCAATGTTTTTTGTGTGTGACATACGTGATGGTTTATATTTTTTTTTTGATGCCACAAAGTTATCCGGGCACGGGGCGAAAAGCAAGAAAAGTGGTTATAGGCGTAGTTGTATGCAGGCTCTTTTCGGTTGTATTTCAACAACTGGTGGTTGTAATGCCAATTGTTAAAGGGGCTTTCGTTTAAAATCATCTTAATACAGGGGAGGACGTTGCAGGAGTATTTAAGTGAACGGAATTAAAAAATGTGCTCCTGCGGTTTATTGGATAGCCGCCTGCAACGACAGGTCTAAAAGAAGAATGGAAGCCAGATACAATGGCTTCCATTTTTTTGATTCTGGCTTTTCGGCTGGGCCCCGTTTGGTCAAGTGGTTGCTGGTCTCCACTGGTTTTATAAAAACACCAAAGTACTCAAATAAATAAACTGTTGAATAAAAGCGTCATGTAAGTAATCCATGCAAACCATGAAATCAGTGTAATCCGTGGTTCAAATAAGAGGGACAGTGACTGGATTCATTTTTGTTTATTTGATCAGTCGCAACCCCACTGACAAATTGATCCTGCCTAATCCTTCATATTCCTCCTCCTCCAATTCAATAGTCTGGGTATTGAAGCCATCGTCTATCTTGTACTGGGTCAATATGCCTCCAATCAGGGACAATTGAAATCCTACCGCAAAGCGTTCGGAAAGCCCGATATCATAACCGAGATCCAGCAGCAACCCCGCGGTAGCACCTGTGAGTTCATAGTCTGTGATAAAGTATGCCTTGTCCTTATAGCCGACATACCCTAGCCCGGCATTAAACATCAGGCTGTTCTTCTTGTTGGCCATCAGGAACCGCGAACTGTAGTATGGTCCGATAAAAGTGATTGAAATGTCATCGCTGGCTAACAGGAATGACCCATCCTCCAATTCGTTTTTGGATCTGAAAACATCGTACCTGGCCCCGAGCCCTGAATATCTGGACCAGTATAAGGTGACATCTGCGCCATAGGAATAGCCGGACTTCAATTCCTTGATGTATTCATCTACCTCGGGCGAATTACTGTCGGCTGCCTTTGCCAGTCTGTAACTCCAGCCTCCATTGATCGCCAGGCGGAAGTGCGGAAAAACCTTAGCCTCAGCAGTTTTGGCATCCACAGGTAAAGCGGACGTTGGATAGAACCTGTATCTGTAATAGCTGATCTCGGGCATAGGCAATTGGGTATTCAGCACCCCTCCATCCTTCGCTGTGCGGAAGTAAATAAAATCCTTTTCTACTTTAGTGATGGCGCAATTGAGCGAATCACCTTCCTTGGTGACGATCAGATCCTGTGCCTGCAGCGATACGGATAATCCTGTCAGCAGGAAGAAGGCGATGAAGATTAGTTTAATGGGATGCATAAGTCTGGGTGATTATTATTCGTTGGATGGTCCGGCAGGAAATTTTGAAAGGTCCATGTAGAATACCTCCCAGGTATGTCCATCCGGGTCTTCTAACGTCCGCTGCTGCATAAACCCATAGTCCCTCATTTCATTTGGCTCTGTTCCTCCGGCACTGAGTCCTGCCTTCATTATTTCATTGACCTCGTCAACGCTTTCGACAGACAAGGAAAAAAGGCCTGCCAGGTTCTGCTTCGTGTCGGCAATGGGCTTGGTCGCAAAAGAAGTAAACTTTTCGTGGGTCATGATCATGACAAAGATGTTTTCACTCCACACCATACATTTACCTGACTCGTCAGAAAACTGTGGGTTGTTGGTGAATCCCATGGCGGTATAAAAGTCCATCGATTTCTGGAGGTCTTTCACAGCCAGGTTGATAAAGATTTGTTTAGGCATAGCGGGTTTTTCTTTTCGTTTATGATGTGTATGTTCAACTTCTTTCTGATGATGTTTCGGCACATGGCACAAATTTATCAGAATTTGAAAGATGGGCAGTAGAAATTAAAAGCCCGGTATCCCCATCTCATATCTTGATTTTCCGGTTTTGCTTTCCAGTTTGTATACCAGGTCTTCAAACCCCACCATATGGAGGTGTGCTTTTATCTTTTTGTCTGCACTCCGGATCGTCAATTCCAAACTGATGGTTCCAAATGATATTTTCGTTACTTCACCCCATAAGATGGTTTTTTCTTTGCCAAAGATCGTGGTCTCAATCAGCCCGGAGTCTGTTACCATGATCTGTGATATGTATCCT
>DATHZY010000002.1:0-2586 GCA_035458325.1 Saprospiraceae bacterium
ACCTTAATATCGTGATTATGAATATTCGTCAATCATTTCTATCGCTGGCCACCCTGGGTATCCTGACCATGACCCTCCTGTCCAGTTGTGGTGACATAGAGCAAAACCTTGTGCTCAATGCCAATGGATCGGGCACCCTGGAGACCTCCTTTGATATTGGTGAAATGATGGGGATGATGAAGGGTATGGGTGAAATAGGGGACTTGCAAAATGACGATGTCACTATTTCATCAAGTGAGCCATTGGATACCACCCTTTCCACGCCCAAGGATCCGATGGAATTGATTATCGAGAAAGTGACAGATCCCGCCTACAGCCGTGAGTTTGACACGTTGATCTCCTTTGTCAGTATCATGCCAGACAGCGTGAAACAAAAAGAGACACGAATGGACCTGGTCAGTAAGATAAACCTTCGTATGCGCTCACCTGCCAACAGTTCATCCCTGGTCATGGGGGTGGTCATGAATTTTGACAACAAGGCTCAGCTTGATGAGATGGTCAAGTATATAGAAACAATGGATAATGCATCCAGTCCGGGTATGCTACCGGCCATGGGAGGTGGGGGTATGCAGTCTGAAACGTTCCTCGTATTTGACGCGGACCTGAAAGCGGGCTGGATCAAGGTAGACACAATAGATTATAGTGGAATGGCCCCTGAAATGGGTATGTCAGGGGATAGCCTGATGACCAGTGAAGACATGGGGATGATGGAGATGATGTTTGGCAATAGTAAAATCAAATCTGTGATCCATGTGCCTGGAGAAGTGATATCATGCTCTAACAAAGATGCTATCCTGACCAAGGACAACAAGGTCATCATCGAATATAGCTTTATGGAGGCCATTAAAAAAGGGAAAGTACCCGGCTATACCATCAACTTTACGCCTAAGAAATAACCTTCACGTTAAAGGGATTTCCTCTATTTCGCTTTACGTGGCTGAACCAGGTAATCGATTGAATATTTGCCAGGACCTGTTAACATCAAAGTGATGTATGGAACCAGGAATAAAAGGCCATGCTCCTTATCGCTGAGCGGATCAGCCCCATGGACGGCAAAAACGATGACCAGGGCTACGATGATCAGCGGAACCAGGAAGAGCCTGGTGCCGACACCCAGGACCAGGAATACCGAACAAAAGAATTCTGCAAAAACAGTCAAGGCCAGGGATATCTCATCGCCGAGCCCCATGAAATTGTAAAAATCCCCTGATTTTTCAGAAAAGCCCTTGAGCTTTGACCAACCATGGGTAGCCATTAGCAGTCCTGCTCCCATCCTTAAAATGAGTAAACCGGCATCTGCCGCAGATCCATAGGTGGTGGCTTTTAGGATTGATTTTAAGTAATTCATTCGATTCCTGATTTAGTTTCCCGGAGTTTAATTTGCTGGTTTGTTCATCTTGAACAAGGCCGATATAGTACAAATGCAGCGAGGCTGCATTTGTTTAAAACAAGATTGGTACATTTTTTGACATATTAAGAAAATATTTAATATGTTTGTCACCAATTATAATGCCCATGATACCATTCGTGTTTTTAATACTGATACTGCTATGTATCGGGAGTGAATACGTTTCGCGGCCTCAATCACATTGAAACTGGCTTAGCGAGTAGTATTTCACTGAGTTCAGCGAGATGTAAGATTGTATAGTCAGGACCCTGCCGCAGGTGGCAGTCTTCCTTCATTGGATTATACCAGCAGGTATGATAGCCAAATGAGGCAGCACCTGCTATGTCGGCAGTCAGGCTATCTCCAACCACCAGGACCTCTGCATGACCTGGTGATCCGATCTGCTCATGCACATGCTGAAAATAAGCCGCATGAGGTTTAGATACACCAATCTCGCCGGCGATCACGATGACATCAAACCGCCTATCCCACCCGATCAATTCAAGTCGGGGACGTTGGACTTCCCTCATCCCATTGGTTACATATCCAAGTCTCACATTTCCTTCCAGCAAGGTCATGATTTCTTCTGCTCCAGGCATCAGGTAAGGTTTGGAACCTAGCTTGCGCAGATACTGCTGTTGCGTAGCCACAGGATCCAGGTCCAGTTGTCTAAAGGCAAAGTACCTTCTGAACCGTTCATAGACGAGTGTGTCTCGGTCTATCAGGCCTTGTTCATGCTCCGCCCAGCACTGCACGTTGATGCGCTTATAATCTGCATACATGCCTTCTGTCCAGTTATCCCCATGTTGGGCCAGGACTTCTGATAGTGCTTCTTCACTGGCCTTGTCAAAATCAAACAGGGTGTGATCGGCATCAAAGAGCACCCACCGGTATCTTTTCATAGCGTTCAAAGATACCTTGGTTCAATGCTTATCTTCGCCCCATGAAGGGATATATTTTCTGCCTTTTCCTTTTTTCTATTTCATGCCTTTATGGCCAGGATACAATTCACATGCCTTTATCGGGTACGATGATTCACCTGGTATCCTTTGGTCAGGATAGCTCACCTGTCCTACTGTACAATATGCATGACAACGAAAACAGTTCAGCCATGGCCGGGCGAATCCTGTCCTGGAATAAAGGGGGACGGTACTATGAACTCATGCATAATGGTAAACGAAACATTTCTTTTCTCTTTG
>DATHZY010000003.1:0-5409 GCA_035458325.1 Saprospiraceae bacterium
GTCTGGAAAAGCGTGTCATCATTACAGAGGATCATAGAGCTCTCAGTAATGATGGCTTCCGGAACCGGGACAACTTCAATATCAACCGGGATACCGGGTTCAGAGGTACAGGTGTCCTGTGATACAATTGCATACACACTATAATTACCTGGCAGGTCAGGAGTATAATTCAATTGGGGTTCCGTCGTATTGCCGATGAGTGTATCACCGGAGGTCACTACATGATACCATTGATAATTGACATCACCTGAAAAAGACTGGGTTGACAACAAGACCTCAATACCGGTACAAACGGTGTCTGCAGAAACCGTTACTGTTGGGGCCGTGAGTTCTTCAACTACTATCTCCACTGATCCCATCGATATACAACCATTGTCACTCTGAACCGTGAGGATGTACAAACCTGTATCTGATGTATCTGAATCCGGGATCACAGGATTTTCTTCCATTGAAGTAAACCCATCTGGTCCAGTCCATGAAAACGTGTAGATGGTATCAGGCTCGCCGGGAAGATTTGCAAACAGTCTTAAGGTGTCATCACATAGTTGGCTTTCCCATAAAGGCAACAGAGGTACTGTGTTTACAACTAAGGTACTTTGGCAGGTAGACGAATTTCCATTTTCATCAACCACTGTAATCGTTACAGAGACATTCTGTCCATTGTTTGAACAATTGACAAATGGCGGATCATAACGCACTGTGTCAATTCCACACGCATCATTTGATGAGACGAGCAAGGAGGTCGTAGAGAGATCAATATTTTCAAGACCTGAGGGGGATAGAAAGACTGAATCATTCTGGCAAACAACATCGGGTGGGAATGTATCTCTCACTTCAAGCGCATAGAAACATGTATCCCTGTCTCCTGTCGTGTCTTGTGCAATTAAGAATACCTGATGCAGGCCTGATGTAAATTCTACCAGCACAGTATCAACACCAGATTCAAAGACAAATGAAGATGGGGAGGCCGTTCCTTCAATAAAGGCTGACCAGGTTATAACTCCTTTCCCGCAGGAACTCGTCGTGGTTTTTGGCGGATAGATTTCTACAGACACCTGACATGATTCAAGTGTTGAAAACAAGAGGGTATCTGCAGGACAGAAGACCTCTAATGCGGCTTCATCAATGATCTCAATAGAAGTAAGGCATGTCCCGATATTGCCATTACAATCAGTAGCAAGCCATAATGCGGTATGAATACCTACCGGGAGCAAGGTATCGATCGTCAGGGTAGAATCAAGTAAAAGAGTATCCCCGTCGTTGATCACCAATTCGATAGTCACATTTTCTTCAAAGCACACTTCTTCAAACACAGGACTCACCAACGTCACGACTGCATTGCAATTGGCTGTGTCCGGTTCGACAACCAGTGTGCCCGGACAATTAATAAAGATGGGGCTAACGGTGTCATTGACCGTAAATGAAATTTCCTCCACCAACACATTGTCACACTCATCATAAGCGACCAGATCCGCTTCAATCGACATATCGATTCCGCACATGACCATGATCGAATCTGGTATAGGCGTACCGGGCCAGGTTGAAGTGTCCTCCAGTACATAGGAGCCTCTCCGGGCTATAAAATAAAGTGCTTCTGAACATCCATCCTCTATCACCACTGAATCCATCCATTGTTCATAGGTGGTTTGTAAATCAAGCAGTGAAGTATCACAGGTGTACACATAATGACCTGGCGAATAAATAATTTCAGGTGGGGCATCATCGCTGAGATCGAATTGCTGCATGGCTGTGGTTGTATTCCCACATGCATCAGATACCATCCATATCCTGGTCAGGGTTTGTGCGCAGGCAATGCCTGAAAGCGCATCATTCCAGGTGATGACAGGAGATGGATCGCAATTGTCCGTCACATTGAGAAGCTCAAGTGTATCAATGCTGCAAAAAGCCACCGTGTCTGAAGGCAAATCAAATGTAGGACCGATGGTGTCCAATCTGAAATACCATTGTTGTGCTGACGCGGAATTCCCACAGGCATCAGTAGCTGTCCACGTTCTGATGATCAGTTCTGGAAGGCCAAGGCATGAATCAGCGCTGACACTATCGGTAAAGGAGATGAGAATATTGATCCCGCATGCATCGGTCACCATAGGTTGATCAGAAGGAATGGTATCCTGGCATGCCAGGTGAAGGGAATCTTCTGCGATAAGGATAACTGGTGGAAGTGTATCAATGATGGTAAAGAGCGCGGTGTCTGATACACTGTTTTGACAAATGTCCAGACCAGTAAAGACCACTTCTACACCGCCTTCACAATCGAGATTAATTAATTCGGGATAAGGGCCTGTGCCAGGTATGCCTGTTTGCATCATGCCAGAAGTATCAGCCCAGCTAAATTCCCAGTTGAGGGCGCCGCATCCATCGCTTGCTTCGGCACCCCCCAGGGTATCGATCCACATCTGAAGTTGCAATTGTGCAGTTTCAGAACAGGGGATAGTGATATCTTCAGCAGGTGATATCAGCACAGGCGCAATGGTGTCTTGCACACTGAAAGATGCAGAAGGATTTGCAAGACTGTTGTTTCCGCATTCATCTGTGAGACCAAATTGAATAGTCACTTCCACACCTTGTAAGCATGCTGTATCCAATGCAGCTGAGAGATATTGAATAGCACTATCCGCTGTTATACTCGCATTGACGGTAACATCACTACAGAGATCAGAATAGGTGGATGCACCTGCACTATTGTACCATGTCAGAAAAGCGTCTTCCCAATTACCGTTTTCAGAACATCCGAAAGCAGTATCAGCGGGCATCGTTTCAAAGACTGGTCGTCCATTGTCGGTGATACCAAAATGCCCGATTTTACCAACCTCATTGCCACATTTGTCCGTATACGTAAACTGAACGGGAAGGTGCCCTTTCACATTGTTGATGCCGAGCCCTCCGATGAATACATTGTCCCTGCATCCGGCTGCGAGTGAATCCTGCCAGGCATCAAGGACTTCTTCAAATGTCAGTGCGGTGCCACCAATGCGATATCCAAGGACCAGGTCATCATCGTGTGTACACAAGTCATGGGCATCGCTGTTACCTCCCTTTGCCAACCAATCCATCAGCGTCGAATCGATGGCGCTGGTGCTGCAACTCAGGACTACGGTTGATGGATCAACGGTGATTACAGGCGCAGTATCATCGGTCAGGATAAAACTAGCAGAGGTCGTATCAAAATTGCCACAACCATCCCCTGCAATAAACATGACATTGATAGCTGCATCGCATGTGTCGTGTATCGAAGGTGAAGGTGGTGAGGTGGTCCAGAAAATCGAACTGCAATCATCCGTTGCCGTCGCTCCACCATGGGTATTGATCCAGGTATTGAAGAGTTGGGCGATATTACTTTGACTACAGTTACCACTCGATCCGGTAGCCGGTGTAGTGATGACGGGAGCTACACTATTAAAGACCGTAAATGTCTTAATGACGGTACTGATGTTGTTGCAGTTGTCTTTGGCCGTAAAAGTGACGTCAATCGCACCGCAGAAAGAGGTGATGATGGCTGGATTGGGAGCGTTATCAGACAGGGTCATGATGCCACATCCATTGTCAGTGGCCATAAAGGCGGCACGTTGGGCGTTGAGCCATGTAGAATATTGAGCCATGGCAGTCGAACATGGGGCCATGCCATTCTGAAGATTATTGGTAATGACCGGAGGTGTATTGTCTGGTGTGACAGTGATGTTTTGTATAAAAGTGGCTGTATTACCTAGGTCATCATCAGCCACCCATTTGCGGATGATCGATCCACCTGTGCAAAGGACAGCGTTGTTGGTCTCTGTAAAGGTGATTGTAAGGTTTGTGTTTTCGCCTTCGCAGTTGTCAGTAGCTTCTACGTTCGCTGGGGGAGGAACCGTTGTGATGCACGATACGGTGATGTTGGAAGGAAGCGACTGCGGGTCAAAAATCGGAGGCAGGACGTCTATAAAGGATATTGTAAACCCAAACAGGGCGTTGTTGCCAAAATTGTCGACAGCCTGGTAGAAGATGGTGACAGTTGTTCCGCCAGGGACCAGGTCATCGATTTCATAGCCCAGGCTGATCGAATAGATATCGAAGGAGACGATGACGCCACCGGGGATATTGCTCGTGCAGGTCGGGGTATTTGGGTGACCCCAGTTGAGTGGAGCTTCACAATCAGGTCCAACCAGGATCTGGGTAGGTCCTGAATAATTGAATGAAAAGCCGCTTCCCTGGCTCCTACCGGCACTCCAGGCCAGTAACATGACGAAAAAGAAAAGATAACGCATGATACGAAGTTAACATATGATTGCCATATGGGGTGAGTATCTGCTAAAGGGTAGAGGGAAAACAAGAGGTGAGAGGGCTAAAGATAGCTGGAATCGGCGAAATCAATAAGAATATGAGCACCCTGTCAGGCGCGAGGCAAATCATGAAATAAGCCGAAATATTTTTTTTGGTCAACGGTCACATTTGGGGGTGCTCAGGACACTTATACATGGGTACGGATTGCCTCTCCGGCAATACTTCGACGTTTGCAACTAGGCCCGGGGGCGTAGCCATGGTCCCCGGGCTTGTCGAAGGGGAAAATGCATAGTGCATAGGGCATAGAGCAGAGGGCGCAAAGAGCATATGGCATAGAGTAAATGCTCCCTGAGCCTGTGAAGGGTAATAAAGAGAAAATCTAAAATGGTCCCTGAGCTTGTCGAAAGGCATGCAAGAGAAAATCTAAGACAGTCCCTGATCATGTCGAAAGGCAAAAAGCGAAAACCTAAATGGTCCCTGAGCTTGTCGAAGGGCACAAAGCGAAACCCTCTCCTGGCGCCGCCCTCTTCGCGCAGCGAAGAGGCGGCGCGAAGAGGACGGCATTTTCCTCCCCTTTGACAAGCTCAGGGACCGCATTAATAAAATATTTAAATCAACATTTAAAAATGAAAGGCTATATGTACATCCTCCGCTGTTCAAACGGTGATTACTATACCGGCAGCACAAATGACCTTCAGAAGAGAATGGAGGAACACAACAATGGAATTGCATGCAATTTTACCTGGAAACATCTGCCAGTTAAACTCATCTATACCGAAGAGTTCCCAACAATTGAAGAAGCATTCCATCGGGAGAAGCAAATTCAAAAATGGAGCAGAAAGAAAAAAGAAGCCCTTATCAATGGAGATATTGAGTTATTGAAAAGTCTGTCCAGAAATCATACGGATGTTAAAAAAGATTCTATACAAAAGCTTCTCCCCGGCCTCTGAGATGAAGGATCACCTTAAAGAGAATATCTAACATGTTCCCAAAGCTTGTCGAAAAGCACAAAGCGAAAACCTAAATAGTCTCTAGTCTTGTTGAAGGGTAATAAGCAAAAATCTAACATGGTCCCTGAGCTTGTAAAAGGATATAAAGAGAATTGAAGCGAAAACCAAAATGGTCCCT
>DATHZY010000004.1:0-6511 GCA_035458325.1 Saprospiraceae bacterium
GAATCATGACCGGTATTTCATCTTCTCCATCTCTGAACTTGGTAGCTTCCCTACCCAGGATTGCTGTCCTGAATTCAGAACCGATCTGAAGTGTGCTGACCCCTTCCCTATTGGCCCGATCACGATCGATCTCAATGCTAATTTCCGGTTTGCTGACAATCATATCGCTCCGGAGTTCCTCAACACCAGGAATGGCGAGTGAATCGAGATAATGATGCACCAGCTTAGAGGCGGCAATCAATTTGTCAAAATCCTCTCCGATAATCTCTACTGAAATCGGTTTTGGTGTTGGCGGGCCTCCTTGTTCCTGATCCACCACGATCTCAGCACCAGGGATGATTCCACTCGTAGCCTTGCGGATCTTGTCCATATAATCTCTTGTACTGACACCATTACGCTTGCTGAATTCAACAAAAGCAACACCGACCTTTCCCTTGTTAGAGGTCGCTGCCCTGTCAAACTGGTCTTCTGAAGCACCCAATGCTACATTGGTAATTACTGATTCAACCATTGGATTATTTTCGCCAAGGGTCTCGATGACTTTGGATTCAATGATGCTTGTCAGGGAATCGGTAACATCCACATCGGTACCAACCGGCAAGGTCAGGTAGACATAAATAAAATTTGGATCCGCCTTCGGAAAGAGTACCACATTAGATTGCCTGGTCAAGGTGATCCCACAGGAAGCAAAAAGCAGGATGGTCATTCCAAAGAGAAGCTTCCAGGGATGCCGCAAAGCCCATGTAAGGAAACCGGCGTACCTGGCTTGAATGCCTGGCCAGCCATGCTGCTGAAACCACTTTACCCCCTTTGATAAGACATATTTGTACAAGAAGGCGAAAGCGATACATACCATGACAAAATTACCCATCCCAATATTGCCAGACATATAAAATGCAACCGTAGTCAGGACCAATAAAGCATAGCCGAAAATCCTCTTTCTCTTTTGCTTGACAGGGTCGATTATCTTCCCTTCACGGACCGGATCACCCATAAACCATACTGCAAATACCGGATTGATCACATACGCCACCAATAGTGAAGCTGTGAGTGTAATGATGATAGTGACCGGGAGATAATGCATGAACTTACCAAAAATCCCGCCCCAGAATACTAATGGAAAGAAAGGTGCCAGTGTAGTAGCAGTTCCTGACAGTACTGGCAAGAATACTTCACCCGCTGCTTTCTTGGCCGCCTGTACAATGGTTAGCTTGGGCTCATCGTGATATATCCGGTGGGTATTTTCCATGACCACAATAGCATCATCCACGACGATACCGAGAGCAAGCAAAAAGGCGAACAAAACGATAAAATTCAAGGTAAATCCTAAAGCGGGCAAGAGCATAAAGGCTATGCACATCGACAATGGAACAGACATCGCAACGAAAATGGCGTCCGTCAGCCCCATAAAAAACATCAGGATCAAAGTCACCAGGATAAAACCAATAATGATTGTATTAATCAGGTCGTGCAATGTCACCCGTGTGGCCCGGCTTTGATCTCCTGTGATGGACACTTCAAGATTATCCGGAAATTCATTTTCCTGTAATTCTTCAACAATTAATTTAATCTTGTCAGAGGCTTCAATCAGGTTTTCACCGGTTCGCTTGATCACATTCAGTGATATTACATTTCTTGTATTGAGGCGACTGAAACTTTCCTGCTCTTCATGCCCCATCTTCACTTCTGCCACATCCTTTAGGAACATGATCGCTCCCGCCTGAGATGAAATCACCAGGTTCTTGATTTCTTCAACACTTTTAAAATCGCCCCGGATGGAAACAGACCTGGTCATACCCCCGATGTCCACATTTCCGGCTGATATGGTTGCATTTTCATAGGCGAGTGCGTTTTCAATATCCCGGAAGGTGAGTGTGGCAGCCGCCAACTTGTACTTGTCCACATTGATCTGCACTTCTTTCTCCAGGGCACCAATCATGTCAACCCTTGTAATCTCCCGCATCTCTTCAATTCTGTCCTGCACTTTGTCAGCAAAATCCTTGAGCCTGTCCAGGCTATAATCTCCCGCAATATTGACATTCATGATCGGAATCTCGGAAATATCAAATTCAGTGATCGTAGGATCATCTAATAAATCGGTAGGCAAATCACGCTTTGCTTTATCTACCCCATCCTTTACCTTCTGCTTGCATTGCGCTACATCAAGATCGGTATTGAACTCCACGATGATGTTGGAGAAATCCTGCACCGAAGAGGAGGTGATCTTCTTGACCCCGCTTAATCCTTTCAACTGTTTCTCAATGGGCTTGGTAACCAGTTGCTCGATATCCGAGGGAGAAGCTCCAGGATAAATGGTTGTCACAAATATCTGCGGCACGGTCACATCCGGAAATTGTTCCTTCGGAATAGCCATATAGGACATGATGCCGGCCAGGGTAATCAAAACCGTAATGATGAAAATACTTGTACGGTTATCTATGGACCAGGAGGTTAATTTAAACTCTTTCATAGCAGAAATAATAGCTTTAACAAAAGCTTAGTTGAAAATTCAATTGGTGTCAGATACTGGGGCTAAGAGTGTATTAAAAAACAACTGTTTCGCCGGCATTCACATCCTGGTAGCCCGTAGAAATCAGGATATCTCCCTCCTTCAGTCCACTCAGGATTTCTACGAATCCATTGTAATTCTGGCCTTGCTGAATGGAAACTTTCTTTACAATAGCTTCCTGTCCGTTACCCGTCTTTTCGGCGATCAATACAAAATCACCATCCTCGGCTGTCTGAATCAGATTGACCGGAATACTGAAGGCATTTGCTTTCTGGTAATCAACGATCTTCATCACCGCGATCTGGTTAGCCCGGTAATCCCCCCCTTTGAGATCACACTCTATTGCGAATGTCCTGTTTACGGGATTAATACTCTTGCTGACATAACTTACGCGGGTGGTGATCTCCTTGTCAAGGTCAGGAAAATAGATTTGCACCTCATCTCCCTTCTTCACTTTGGCTGCATACGCTTCTGTCACCGCACCGATAATCTTGAGGTCATTGAGGTTTAAGATATTACACAATGGCATCCCCGGGGATATCGCTTGTCCCTGCTTCAACATCACCATATCTACGGTCCCTGAGGTGGGCGCATAGATCTTAGTCATCGCCATATTTTCCTTAAGGGTGGCAATCGCACGCTCTGTTGATTCCTTGTTATTCTTGGCCTGAATGTATTGTACTTCAGAACCAATATTTTGATCCCACAAGGCTTTCTGCCTGTTGTATAAATCGGTCGTCAGGGCGAGCTGTCCTTCAAGTTCAGCCAGATTCTTTTGTATAACTGCATCTTCAATCTCAGCAAGTAACTGGCCAGCCTTGACATAATCGCCATTGTCTACAAGCACTCTCTTGAGGGCGCCAGGTATTCTGGAAGTCGCAGCAACACTCTCGGAAGCATCCACCCTGCCCTGCAGATCGATGAAGTGCTTGAAAGGTGCGGATTTCACCTCCTGTAAACCAACTTTATGAAGATTCTTAGCAATCAGACCTTGCTCTAACAACTGTTTTTCCAGCGCAGCTATTTGGGCATCGATGGTTGATTTCTGTTCCTTCAAAGCGTTCAATTGTGCCAAGGGGTCCTCTGAATTGGTTTTTGGTCCACATGCTGCAATTGTTAAAACCAGGATTACTCCGGTGATATAAGGTATGGCATGAAAATTTCTCATTGGTTAAATGCTGTATTTAGTAAATTCAATTGATGTGATGTATTTCCTTTTCGTATTAATTCTTGCCGAGGGCTTGCTTAAATGCCACCAGGGACTTGAGGTAATCAAACCGGGCATTGACGAAATCTGCCTGTGACCTGTATAATCCTGCCTGTGCCTGGGTCACTTCAAAACTGGACCCAACACCTTGTCTGAATTTGGTTTCTGAAGTTTCAAAAATCCGTTCAGCCAACTTGAGGCTTTGCTCCCTGTCTTCCATCTTCTGCTTCGTACTGTAATAATCCTTTCTTGCTGTTTCGATCTGCAGGTCATAGGACATCGCAAGCATCTTGCGCTGTTCAACGACTTTCAAACTCTGGATCACCGACCTCTCCTCTTTAGCTTTATAATATCCGCCATCGTAGATAGGCATGTTCAGCTGGACACCGATAATCGCGGAAGGTATCCAATAGAGTCGCTCATTTCCCTGGTAAGTAGGGTCATAGGAACCAAAGAATGACAAGACAGGCCACCAATCTTTCCTGAATGCATCAGTCTGGATATCATTCAATTCAGTGGCCTTGAGTGAAGCAACATAGTCAGGTCGGTTCATGTAATCGAGCTTCTCTTCGATGTCAATATCTCCATAGATGGCCAGCAGCTTATCCACATCATCCACGAGCGTAAGCTCTTCTGCATTGGGCATGTTGATGGTAAACTTCAAAACATCAATGAGTTTATCTCTTTGCCGGATTAAGCTCTCCCGGTCAGTTTGAAAGGTGGAGAGTGCGTATTCAAGACGATCAACATCAAGTTGTTCGACAAATCCTGCCTGGTAATTCGCCTTTGTCTCAAAAACCAGTTTTTCCTGGCTTTCAATGTTCTTATCCAGGATACGGACCCCTTCAGCAACCACCAATGCCGGAATATAGGCATCTGTCACCCTGTTACGGAGCTTTTCAACAACACCCTGGAACTGGATAGCTGCATAATCCTTATACATTCTTGCAGCCTTGATGGTGGCCAGGTACTTGTTGTCGAAGAGAAGTTGGTTGAACGATACGGTGGCTCCGATATCATTTTTCAAAGCGAAGGTAATTTTCTGGCCAGGCTCACCAAATCCCAAGGCTTCCGTAGGCAATGCCGGCTGTTGGATAAACCGGTTAGCATGTAAACCAAGACCAATCTGTGGAAAGGCTACAGCCCTGTTTTCCTTGATCTGCCACTCAGCATCCTTCATGTTATATTCGGCAATCCGGATTTCAGCATGATTGGCAAGCGCATAGTCCATACAATCGGACAAACTCATGTTCCTTTGTCCATGCAGGACAATAAAGGACAAAAAAGAGGTCAGTAGCAGCGTGATTCTTCTGTACATATCAGGAAAGTTTCTTTTTTAAATAGGAAAGTCCCTTAGGGGACACAATGCCATGCAGATAATGCATCATATATTCTTTGAATAGCTCAAGCCTGGTATATGCCCCATCAGGGAATATCTGGGGATCAAACAAGCTAAAGGCTGTGGCCAGGTGAAGCTTGGCCAGTATATCGATATCAAAATCCTCTCGATATAAACCCTCTTCTCTACCCCGAAGAAGGTTATCCTTGATAACCTTGAAAACAAATTCAAAATGAAATGTCTGGATTAACTCCCATGCCTCCCGGTGATACTTCTGGAGATCATTGATGATATTGTGCTTCATCTGGGCCATTTCCTGGGAATTGGAATCCATGATTATGAAGATCTCCTCCAGGGCATTAGGGGCTTGTTTTGCAAGGTCAACACAGGTTGCTTTTTCCCTTGCAATATGATGTTGTAAAACATTGATAACCAATGCATCTTTACTTTCCACCATCTGGTAAAGGGTCTTCTTGGAAATACCCAGATCGGCAGCGACATCATCCATCGTAATGCTCTTAATACCGAAGCGGATAAATAGCTTTTCTACTCTGTCAAGCCAATTGGTAGTCTGTGGAGTTGATGTTGTCATGAATGAGGGTGTAAACATAAGAAACTTTTTTTGGTTCAAAAGTTTTCTATATTTCTCTATTAAACCCACACCCCCTTGGACAAAACACCTGAAAAAGCCTATGAAGTCACTTTATCCCTGGCTTTTTCCTCATAGCCTTTTTATCAGATTGCGCCTTTTTTTCCTGAAGTCGCTCTTCAACAGATTGCTTCGTAGGTCTGGTTTTTATCCGCTTCATCTTGGGGATAATAGCACGACCCAATAATTCCTGCAAACGCTCTAATGCATGCGCTTTATTAGCCAGTTGTGATCTTTCTTTTTGGGAAGTCAGGCCAAGAATGCCTTCATCATTGATCCGGGCACCAAGTTTTTGATAGACCAGTTCTTTCTCCGCATCTGTCAATCCCGCAGAAGACTGAACATCAAAAAGTACCTCGACTTTCGTTTCCGTCTTGTTGACGTGCTGCCCACCCGCACCGGAACTGCGGCTGGTACGAAAAGCTACTTCTGTAAGAATTGTATTCCAATCCAAATTAAACAAGTTTATATATCAACTACCCCTCTACAATTCAGGTTTTCTTCTGCTGATTTTCTTTATGGCCACTTCATGCTTAACCTTCAGGCGACCTTCATTTCCTTCGGATGGGCGCTTTGTTGGTACCCGCTTCGGCACTTGCTTGAATAACTCAGTCAGCATATCCTGGAAACGCTCCGTAACATATTTCCTGTTGGCCAACTGCGATCTGTCACGCGAAGCGTTAAGCTGTAAAATACCCTTCTTACTGATGATATGATCAAACTTGTCGACCACAACAGCCTTCTCTTCAGCTGTCAAGCCTTTTGACTTTGCAACATCAAACTGCAATTTGACTCTTGTTTCCATTT
>DATHZY010000005.1:0-5739 GCA_035458325.1 Saprospiraceae bacterium
GGCCCCGGTGGGTTGATCCTTTTTATATTCAAATTAAGCCTTTGACCTCATGAATTCCAGACTCTTAGCCTTCCTGCTTTTAACAGCGACCCTTCTCAGATGTGGTGACTCAGATTCTATTGCCCCCACCAGGGAAACCAACCCAATTAATGCATCTATCCTGATCACTGTCCTGGATCCCGCCGGGGACCCCGTGAAGGATGCGGTGGTGAGTATTGGTAACCTGTCCGGACAGACGGATGAGCATGGATTGTATTTTTTCAACAATGCTGATATCACAGACCGGGCGCATGTAAAAATTGAAAAGCCGGGGTACTTTAAAGGGTCACGGACGCTCTATGCAAGTGAAGGAGCCATTCAATATGCCACCATTACCTTATTAAATTTCGATGAAGTCGGCACCTTTCCGGTTGCATCCGGTGGTCTGCTGAATGTTGATTCGAGATCATCTCTAAATTTTCCCCAGGATGCTGTCGTCAGGAAAGATGGGACTCCATATACAGGTGTGGTGCATGTGAAAGCATATACGATCCATGCGGATGATCCTGATCTGTCAACAAAGATGCCCGGCATACTGGAGGGGCGTAATCAGTCCGGTGAATGGGGTATGCTATCGAGCTATGGGATGATGGCTGTAGAAATACAATCGCCATCCGGTGAAGAACTCAAGGTAAAGGATGGAAAGAAGGTGAAGATGGAGATTGAGGTACCTGCTGACATGCGCAATGCTGCACCAGGTACGATTCCGTTATGGTATTTTGATGAAGAAGAAGGCGAATGGCAACAAGAGGGTACTGCCGTTTTCAATGGTAGCGCATACGAAGCGGAAGTTGGTCATTTCTCGATTTGGAATTGTGATGACTGGAATGAATCAGTCAACTGGCGGGGGCAGTTTGTAGATGAAAGTGGCAAGCCATTGGCCAACATGACGATTTGTATGACCATCGTCAATTCGCAAGCCACCAGATGTGATAATACAGATACCGATGGTAATGTGACTGGCTATTTGCCATCCGGTGAAATGGTGGAACTAAAAGTGGTCGGCGAATGCGGTAATGCCTTTATGACACAGCCAATAGGGCCTTATACGGAGGATGAGGATTATGGCCCGGTGACTGTGACCTTGCCAACAGAATCCATCTCCGTCGTGACCGGATTGGCAGTGGATTGTGAGGATCAGCCTGTGACGAACGGATATGCGATTATCAGCCTGGACACGAAACATTATGTTACTAGCCTCAATCCTGCAGATGGCTCATTCATCCAGAAATTTCTTCATTGTGATCAATCCAGTGCCGCTGTGGTGGTGGTAGATGTGGGAACACAGAAGCAAAGTAAACCTGTATATGTCGCTTATTTTCCGGAGATCAATACAGGTACGCTAAAAGCTTGTGATGAACTGAAAGAATATCTCACCATCGCATTCGAAGGGTTTACGGAGCAATATTTCTTTGCCTTTCCTTCTATGACGATTTCAGCATTTGATCAGACGACCACTATTTCTGTTAGTGAATTATTGCAAGGCGATGCAAGTTTTGGATTTAATTTTGGATGCACTACGCCCGGACCTTGTGCAGTCTCATCCGGCGGCGGTAGGCTATACTTACCCAATGGCGAATTTGTCTTTGTGCTGGGGCTAGATATCAATCTGATTGAATACGGACCAGTAGGTGGTGATGTCAAGGGGACTTTCACCGGGCAAGTGAATGGGGGTGGTAATGGACAAGGGGGACCGGGGTATACGGACTTTACGGGGACTTTTTCGGTGATCAGGGGAGAGTAGAGGTGTGCGAACGTGCGAACGTGAGAACGTGAGAACGTGAGAGCGTGAGACGCTGGATATATGATTGTTGCATGACGTTGAAAACGTCTGAGGCGATTTTACCCGGAGGAAGCTTCTTTTGATTTGACATACGCGGACGCAGGTGCAACCTACGCCCTACACCCTACACCTATTTTTTATTACTGCTTGACGTTGAAAATGTCTGAGATGATTTTTGCCAGGCGTATGATTTCTTTGATGTGACATACGCGAGCGTAGGTACAACCAACGCTCAACATTATTTTATATATAAGTACATGACGTTGAAAACGGCTGAGATGATTTTTGCCAGGCGTATGATTTCTTTGATGTGACATACGCGATCGTAGGTACAACCAACGCTCAACATTATTTTATATATAATTGCATGAGGTTATTGCCTTCGCAAAATAGGTAAGGCATTCGAAGGAAAACGTCGGTGATGCCGTTGTTTGCGTCCTCACCAACTACAAGCGGAAATGCTTATTTTGCTTACCAGAAAAACCCTGGTATGCTGTTTGATCCATTTGCCATTAAAGACCTGCACTTTAAGAATCGTATCCTGCGCTCATCGATTGGAGGGCGGACTTCATTTTATGATGGCACCGTGACGTCGGCTTTCAGGAATTTTGAGAAGCGGTTTGCAGCGCATGACGTGGCAGGTATTATTTCCGCGACGGTCAGTGTCAATCATCACCGGACATCGCCGATGGAGTATCCCAGGCTCAGTGATGACAAGTATATCAAGCCCCTGGTCGCGGCAGTAAAAGCAGTACAGGAGTTTGATTGCAGGTATATCATCCAGATAGGGGATACAGGTGGTGCGACGCATACCAGCATGTTGCCACAAGCGAGTGATGCAAAATCCTCTTCTACCTTGTTTGATTTGTTCTATGGATATAACAATCGCCATCAAGCCATGCCCCATGAGGAGATTGCTATTACAATCAATGAATTTGCTGAAGCAGCCAGAAGAGTAAGGGAGACCGGTGCGGATGGACTTGAAATCACCGCGAGCAAAGGATATATCATCCACCAGTTTCTCAATCCCGGGATTAACAATCGGAAGGATGAGTATGGTGGCTCGCGGGACAACAGATTTCGTCTACTGCAAGAGATCATTTTGGCAGCACGTAGTAAAGTCGGAAATGATTTTCCTATTGGCATCAGATTATCTGCAGCAGATTATAATTACCTGCCGCTGAACCTTCGGCTTCCGGTCAGGTTTCCGCTGAAGCATTGGTATTTTGGAAATACGATTGAAGACAATCTCTATTATGCCGGGAAGTTGAAGAACCTGGGCATCGATTATCTGCATATTGATAAGGGTTATGGATTTCCGAATCCGAAAGGGAATCCAGGCACCTTCCCGATCCCTGAGATGAAGATGTTTTACAACGCCAACAGGCATTTGTCTGCCAAGGCATGGTGGCGCGCTTTCCTGTTTAATGCAGTGCCTGAGTTTATACTAAGCCCGGTCGCCAATATCGGATGGGGGTATGTACCCGCAGTTTCCGCTAATGATGCACAGCGATTTAAGGATGAGATCGGATTACCGGTCATTTCAAATGGAGGGTATCAGGATATGGATATCATGGAACAGACTTTACAACGCGGTAAAGCCGACATGCTCGCCATGGCCCGCCCTTTACTGGCCAATGTAAATCTGCTCCAACTCTTCAAGGAAGGACGCAATGCACCTGATAAGCCTTGTACACATTGCAACCGCTGCGTTGTACGAACAGCTAATTATCCGTTGGGTTGTTATGATGCGTCACGCTTCTCATCCGCGGCGGAGATGGAGGAGCAGATAATGGTTTGGAGTTCGAATGGTGAGTTGTGAGTTGTGAGTTGTGAGTGGTGAGTTGTGAGTGGTGAGTAGTGAGTGGTGAGTTGTGAGTGGTGAGTGGTGGGTTGTGAGTGGTGAGTGGTGAGTTGTGAGTGGTGAGTAGTGAGTGGACCGTGCGGCCAGAGGTTACTTTGTATCAACAAATCAACCTATCAACTCATCAACCATGCAATAACACCTCCATAACAGATAAGCATCATTCAATACAGATACCTTCGAGGTATGAAAAATATAGTAATTCTTACCTGCCTGTGTTTTACACTCAATTCATGTAACGGACAAATCAAATCGGACTCATCAAGAAGTAGTGGGATACCAATCCGGGATATCTCCGTTGCTGCTAATGTTCCAGGCTTAGAGCCCATCGTTGAAGATCCTTATTTCGTGGTGACAAAAGACATTGTTTCTGAATACGGACCCAATAGCATCACGCGCAATATACTGCAGGATAAAAAAGGCGTTTTCTGGTTTGCTACCTGGCAGGGCATCATGAGCTATGATGGAAAGCAGTTTGTCAACCATACCTTGAAGAACGGACTGCGGCGGTTTCACACGTTTTCAGTTTTGGAAGATAGTGCCGGCAACCGTTGGTTTGGTTCGATTGGTGGTGGTCTGTACAAGTATGATGGCCGGACTTTCACAAACTATACAACCGAGGATGGTCTAGCCAACAATGATGTGCTGTGCATGACAGAGGATAAAAATGGTAATGTCTGGATTGGAACAGACGATGGGGTCAGTCGATACGATGGTAAGACATTCACCAATTTTACCACCCTTGATGGCTTGGGCGGTCACTCCGTAAATTCTATCATCCAGGATAAGAATGGTATCCTTTGGTTTGGCTCCAGATACGGCGTGGTGAGCGATGTCACCCAGTATGATGGAAAATCATTTACGTTGTTTTCCAATATGATTGGAACTCCTTTTTCGAATGTCCGATCGATCTTGGAAGACAAGAATGGTGATATCTGGATTGGTGGACAGACTGGGCTATTTCGGTATAATGGTCAAGCGATCACGCCTGTTTCACCAAAGTTTATTGGCTATATATTCGAAGACAAGTCCGGAACCATCTGGTTGAGCCACGGAGTGGAAAAAGGTATGGCATTATCCAGGTTAGATGGAATAGAGATGAAGCTTATCACCGTTGATGACCAGGTATTTGGTATTAATTCAGACACGGCGGGCAACATTTGGTTTGGTACGATGTATGGTCCTAAGCTCTTTAATCCTTCCAAGGCGCTAAAATCAGATGGCAGCTCGATTACAGATTTTTTGGAAGATTCGCAAAAGCAGTAGAGCTATGGTGCACTTTCCAGTATTTCAAACAACATGGCATTGCTGAGTTTGATCATCTATTTCGGATGGACATCCAGTTCCCTGATCTGTGCGCGGTAGGCGGCCGGGAAGAGGATCAGCTTTAGCAGCCAATCCATCTTTATCTGTCGGCTGATTTTAAATAGTGGCAGGGCGGGCGTAAGCAACGAATAGGTCTTGAACTGCAGCAAGTCCCTGACACGATCGGGCACGACTAATTTCTGGCCTTCAATAAGTATCTTGAAGCGCATGGAACCAAGGTGCTTCCTGTACTGCAGGAAAAGATCAGTCGTATAATGACTATGCTGAAGGTCTTGTTCCAAATGAGCTTGCCTGACGGGTAGCCAAAGACTATAGGTCTCAGGCAAATCGATTAAGCCCATTCGTTTACCGACGCGATAAAATACATCATACACTTCTTCTTTCTCCGCATCGCTTAATTTCTTTTCAAGCAATTCATAGGAAGCAATGGAATAATGGATGAGCATAAACAGTACATCACGATATGCCCAGTCAGGGATAGCGTATCCGCGGTTTTGTTCCACGGCACCATGTATGAGTCGGAGTGAATCCAGGGCCTTATTGGCTTCTTCCAGGGGCGCAAACACAATCTTGCGGGCATAACTTACGGTGGAGAACAACCTGCCTAATGGATCAGATGGGAGTTTGCCCGTAAAGTATAACCAGTCCACCGCTTTATTGAGGGCAAATTCAGCAGCAGCACCGGCAAAGATGAACAGCACCGTGTCGCTCTTGCCCCAGATTTTCC
>DATHZY010000006.1:0-2891 GCA_035458325.1 Saprospiraceae bacterium
TATCAGATTGACAGCGATGATGTAAGACGCCAGATCGCGGATAGGAGAAACCGGAAGGTTCATTAACAAACCACCATCGGCATACCAATGATTACCGATATGGATAGGCTCATACAATACCGGAATAGACGAGGACGCCACGATCACATCGTGCAAGGGGCCAGAGCTAATAATTTCTGCTTTGCCCGAGTTGAGATTAGCTATCGCGACATACAATGGCTTCTGTAGCTCTTCAAAGGTTTTCTCTGTCACATAGCGATTCAACATTTTGCGCAGGAATGTGTGCCTGACAAAACCCTTATTGGGCAGTCGCAATGAAAACATCCATATCAGGCTGCGCTCACTGGCTATCGCCAGGATTTCAGCAGGACTATACCCATGGGCATACATAGCTCCGACGATACTTCCCGCACTGGTGCCTGAAATGACAGATGGAAAAATCCCATGCTCTTCAAGGGCCTGCAAGACCCCTATATGGACTACACCTCGTGTGCCTCCTCCTGACAAAGCTATACCTACCTGATGCATTCCGTTATGTTAAGTCTATCTATAACGCAAAGATCGGGATAATGATCATGGCAGGCGCCAATAAATGCTCTCTATACTCAGTCTTTTTTCAAAGCCGGCAGCATACCCGGAACATATGGGGCCCCTGCTTCCTGTAATTTAATTTTGAATTGCCTGAAATCCTGATCCAATAGATAGTTTACTGTAGGTACCAGTTCTTTCAACTGTCGCTCCGCGAGATCAAGGCTCATCAGATGGGTGCCGGTCGGATCGGAAGAACTGTATTTGCTTTCATACATCACCCTGCCGATGCGATCTGCAATCGAAGGAGAGGTCATTAAATCAAGTTGCGTCTTCAAAGGATCACCATAGAGAATTTCCTGAAGGTTTTTAAATTTCTCTTCAAACATTAAAACCGAGGTGAGCCATTCTTCCTCCGGTTGCTCCATATTAGTTATCGCTTTGCGGATGAGGGCTAGTTCACCGGACGCTGCATTAAGCGGAATGGATACACTTTGCAGCAGTCGTTGTAATTCCTCTGCACGTAGTTTGAATTCAACCATTGCATTTGGATCATCTGCGGGAAGTACTTTATTCTGAAGTGAAATAACCTTGAAAGAAACAGGCTCACCAAGCATTGTCATCTTTTCATCCTGCCATCTGGACAATGAAGCTGTATAAGTACCTGGTGCAACTCTGGTTCCCTCAACCACACCGGCAAATGGATTATAAAACCCAGGTCCTCCTGCTCTGACCGGGTCCTTGGCAGCAGTCCTCAGATCCCAGGAAATCCTTTGCAGACCAGCTTGATCCGCCGGAGCAGGCAATTTCCGGATGATATTACCTTGATCATCTTTTATGATGACATATAGCCGCGCTTTCTCTTCATTCCGTTCTTTATCCATTTGCTCAAACGTCGGATACACATTGTCTTTACCCGCCTTGGCCAGTTTCTCATCCTCCTTGACACGCTGATCTTTTGCAGAAACGACCTTATCTTTTACATAATAGCTGATCAATGCTTCAGCTCCGAGATTATTACCTCGGTAATAACTATCTCCCTGGAAACCATTCTTTGGAAGTCCAAGCGGGTAACTATTTTCAAAACTCAATGCATCTCTTACCGGCATCATCACCGCATCCTTACTTATATTCTCTTCCTTGAGCTGGCGTAATGCGGAATAATCATCAAGGACATAAAACCCTCTTCCGAAAGTACCAAGGACTAAATCGTTTTCTCTTTTTTGAATTGCAATATCCTTAACTGCTATAGTTGGTAGCCCATTGGCCAGTTTTTTCCAACTCTTACCGCCAGTGTTGGAAACAAAACAACTGAATTCAGTTCCAACAAATAATAAGTTCGGATCAACATGGTCCTCTGCGATTGCATAGACTGAACCACGCTCCGGAAGATTTGAAGAAATAGAAGTCCAGGTTTGTCCTTTATCCCTGCTGACAAAGAGGTAAGGCTTGAAATCACCATATTTATGATGGTTGAAACATGCATATACCACATTCGCATCATGTGCTGAGGCAATAATCATATTGACAAAGGAGGTGTCTGGTGCCCCTGCGATGTTATCAATCCGCTTCCAGGTGTTTCCGCGATCAGTTGATACCTGAATCAAGCCATCATCAGTCCCAACATAAAGAATATTAGCATCGAGTGGAGATTCGGCCAATGCAACAATATTACCGTATTGTGATGTGGATTGATTTTTAGCCACTGCATCTACACTCCAAACCCTACCCATCACTTTTAACTTATTTCGGTCAATTTGTCGAGTCAGATCACCTCCCAGCACTGTCCAGTTATTTCCACGGTCTTCGCTAACAAACACCCTGTTAGCCGCAAAGTATAACCTGCCCGGTTGATGTGCACTGATCACCAGGGGAGCATCCCAATTCCAGCGATAGGTTGGATCACCATTACGTTCATGCGGCTGAATACCTAATTCTTCCCCACTGAGTTTATCATAACGGACAAGGCCACCATATTGACTCTGGGCGTATATAATATTTGGATTTTCTGGATCTACCTGTGTTTCAAACCCATCTCCACCGTGTGTTACAAACCATTCTTCATTGGAAATACCATTGCCTGAAATGGTGCGGGAAGGTCCACCCAAACTGAAATTATCCTGTGTGCCTCCGTAGATATTATAGAAAGGCAAGGCGTTGTCCACGGATACTTTATAAAACTGGGTTACAGGCAGGTTGGCTTTAAATTGCCAGGTCTTTGCCAGGTCCCATGACTCATATACGCCTCCATCACAGCCAGCCAGCAGATGTTCGTTGTCGGTAGGATCAATCCATAAGCAATGGTTGTCGACATGCTTGAAATCTTCACCGACATTCTCCCATGACTTGCCACCATTATTAGA
>DATHZY010000007.1:0-4938 GCA_035458325.1 Saprospiraceae bacterium
ATCCTCCTACATTGTGATGAGACTTGATCGTGGCAGATGGACCATGGACTGAAATAGATTCTATCACATCCGGATAAATGGTCCCTTGTCCCAGCCATTTTACAGCGGGGTATGCATGCGCTTCTTCTTCAAACACCTCGATAAACATCCTGCCGATCGCCTTGCGCTTCAACTCAGGATCTGTAATACCGGCCAACCCATCCCAAAACTTCTGGCGCGCATCGATCCCATGTACCTTCAATCCCATTTCGGCATACTTGTCCATGACCAACTGGAATTCATTCTTCCTCAACAAGCCATTGTCAATAAAAAAACAATGCAGCTTGTCGCCAATTGCCTTGTGGAGTAGCAACGCACCAACGGTACTGTCAACACCACCGGATAATGCCATGAGCACTTCTTCGCCTTGTGTTTGCTGTTTAATGGTTTGCACACTCTCTTCGATAAACAAATCGGGTGTCCATCTTTCCTTCAGTCCGGCGATACCCCTTAAAAAGTTAGATAACAATAAGTGACCATCGAGGGAGTGCGTGACTTCGGGATGATACTGTACACAGCAAATCATCTTATCAAAATGTCCCGGTAAACTTGCATAAGCTGCAACAGGTATGCTGTCAGTTTCTGCCAGTAGTTCAAATCCCTCCGGCAATTCGAGAATCGTATCGCCATGTGACATCCACACTTGAGAGCCCTGGGGAATACCTGAAAAGAATGGATGTTCAGGTTTCAACACCTGCAGTCTTGCTTTGCCATATTCCCTCTTGTCAGAGCGGGCTACACTGCCACCGAATGTATCTGCAATATATTGCGCTCCATAGCAGATACCCAGGATAGGTATTTTCCCAACCCATGCAGATAGGTCTGGACGTAATGCATTTGCATCCCTTACCGAGAAGGGGCTGCCTGATAAAATCAATGCTTTTACATCTGATGGAATTTCAGCAGGCAAGGCATGATAAGGTATGATTTCACTGAAGATCTCCAGTTCGCGGACGCGACGGGCAATCAATTGGGTGTATTGTGCACCAAAGTCAAGGATAAGTACTTTTTCCTTCATCAGGGTATGGCTCTATATGTTGAATACAGGAAATGCTTTGACTGTATTTCCTGCAAAGTTTAATCCTGAACTATTCTTCCAGGAGGCCCCGGCCTTCCTTCTTAATCTTGCCCTCTTCCAGCATGGTCTTCATCAACTTATCCAGAATCCCATTGACAAAATCCTTACTCTTAGGGGTACTGTACTCCTTGGAGATATCTACATACTCATCGAGGGTCACTTTGGTAGGGATGGTCGGGAAATACAGGAATTCAACCAACGCCATTTTTATTAGGATCACATCCAACACCGCCAGTCGCTCCATGTCCCAATTCTTGAGGGTAGGTTCGATCAGTTTTTCCAATTCAGGTGCCTGTTCCATCGTCACCTCAATCAGTCGCCGACCAAAATCAATGACCGTATCGTTATCCGGAAGGTATTCTTCAAAGAATCGCTCGTTACTTTCCGGAAGTTGTTTGATGATTTTCTTCAGGGCACCAATGACCAGGGATTTGTCTTCCTGCCAGAAGGAATACTGGTCATCCACCATTTCCTCATAAATCTCATTCTTACGCAGATCCCTGTAGATATCCAGTAAAAACTCCCTGTGCCTGGCATTATCCACTTCCTCCAGGACATAGGTCTTGTATTCCGGTGTCTTGGAAAATGTATTGTACATCTTCATGAGGAGATCCTGATCCAGCCTCGCGCCAAAGGAACGTTTATCAAAATATGACCGGAGGGCTTTGTTCTTCACCAGGCTCTGGATGAGTTCATTTTCATACAGTTTGGCATTCCAGAGGGGATCTTCGGGACCGGGCCTGAGTTTAGCATGACGGGCATCCCTGTCAGAGACAGCCTGATGGGTGATTTCCAGAATGATAAAAAGGTTGAACAACAGGCTTTCATATGCCAGATCGACCGCCTGGTCATATCTGCGCAAAAGATCCTTGTGGCTTACGCCGGGGTCACGATCCAGGGAATACAGCAATTGCATCACTTTAACCCTTATACTTCTCCTACTTACCATATCGGATGTGCCTCAGTTGATTCAACGAACATTCGCGCAAAAATAAAACTTATTTGAGTTTACCCTGCAAGAACGAATAATAATTTATTAAATGTGATACATATTTTTAAAAAACCTCGATTTCAGGTCAGTTTAGAGATAATGTCTTCGGAAGTGACCGTATATGCCACATTTCGATCACTTTACCCCCCTGGATATGGACCACACCCGGATTGGAACGTATAATTGTCTTGAGCAGGATATCATCCGCTTCATACCAATCATACTTACTTCCGATGGCAGCCTTAAATGACTCCAGTTTTTCGCCACCCGCACCACCAGCTGCTGCATAGACCTTCGCCCCCTGCTTCATCACATCATCCATCAGGACATTCACTTTACTGGTATAATCTTCAACATATCCCTTGTCCCATGCAAACACCTCCTTACTCTCCTTACGGGTACCAATCTGACTGATGCTCTTCACAAGCACGACACTATCAGGACTCACTGTAACGGTATCTACCTGCCAGGTAGTATCCGGCACCATGGTTTCCTGGATTTCAGCAATGCCATCGAGTTTGTATGCCACGATGAGGAACACATGACCTGAATCTGTCAGGATATCTTCTGCCACGTCAAATCCATCCGGACTGATGATTGAAAACTCACTGACTTTGGTGGCTTCGATGGCTGGTTTCGTCTTTATTTGCTCCACTACACCCCACTCTTCCTTCGGATAGCTGGCCAGGTTCTTCATATACTCGTCATTGGCGAGCACCTTGACTTCACCTGTCTTCTTATTCTGAAGTTTCCAGCCAGTGATTGTAACGGAGGCGGCTGCTTCTTCTTCAGCTGTTTTCTTTTGGTACAGGTCCGTACCTACTTTAAATGGCCTGAAATCAACCACCGGAAGGCCCCAATAGAAATTGCGGAGGCAAAATAGAATCAGTAAGACCGTCGCAAGCCAAATCGTAATCGAACGAACTTTAGGAGAAAGGAGCTGATGCATATCCTTGTGCCTGAAGACAAAATAAAAGGCAGGTACCAACAAGACCAGGTCCTTGAAAAAGGAAATCTTTGGAACGAGCTTGATGAAATCTCCAAAACATCCACAATCCGTAACCCGCATATTCGTCTCTGTGTATGGTCCCCATTCTGAAAATTGGAAGAAGTTAACCCCGCTCGGAACATACCCTGTCATGAAGGTAAAACCTGTCAGGATGGTAAAGAAAATCACCAGGAGCAGGAATGCCCAGCTGGTGAGTTTAGGCCTGTGGCCCAGTACCAGCATCAATCCAAGCACGATCTCCAATACGATCATGGTCACTGAAAAAATAAGGGATATGCTGCTCAGAAATGGAAACAGCGGAGCCATAAAACTCATGGCGGTATCTGCAAAGGTGTATTCAAACTCTGTGAAATACTGCTCCATCTTGAAAGCTGTCCCCATGGGGTCAACCGCCTTCACCAATCCTGAAATGATAAAAAGGATCCCTGTAAAATTCTGCAGGAAGGTCATCACCCAATGCTTGTGCCCTTTCTTCAGGAGGCCAATAATACCGGTGAGGATAGCCGCTGCAACAGCGATGTAGAGGATTAATGTCAGTAAGGTCATAAGGCTGCTTGTTCTTCTAAACGGATAAGGGCAAAAACACAATAGTTGATGATGTCCATGTAATTGGCATCAACACCTTCAGAGACGAGTAGCTGTCCCTGGTTATCTTCAATCTGTTTGATACGTAAAAGCTTCATCAGGATAAGATCGGTATAACTGCTGATCCGCATATCTCTCCAGATCTCCCCATAATCATGGTTCTTGTCCTGAAACAACTGTCTGGTTTCGCTGACAAAGGTATCATAAAGGGGTGCTAATTCATCGACCGGTATATCTTGTCGGTCATCATTACCCAAGGCATGCTGGATAAGAGCCATCAGGCTGTAATTGATCATTCCGATATATTCGTCCTCTACTCCATCGCTGACTTTACTTGTACCTTGCTCCTCTATGTTGCGGACGCGGGCGGCTTTGATATATATCTGGTCTGTCAGGGAGGAAAGCCTCAAGATCCGCCAGGCAGAACCGTAATCCTTGTTTTTCCGAAGGAACAGCTCCTTGCACCTGGCAATCACTGCATCATACTGGGTAAGGCTTTGTTCCACTGAAAAGATATATTATTGAGTGTTTTAAATTGCTACCGGATGAATATCAGTCATCAAAGTGATCAAATGAGGTACAAAGATTATCAAAAAATTAAATTTGACCTGTTAACAATACCTAAAACGGCCCGTTGATGGAGTTTCTCTGGTGCATTACGGTAACAACCTGCATAGGCATTGGTTTCAAGCTATTCAGCCGTTTTAAGATTAATACGCTCAATGCCATTGTTATCAATTATACGGTCTGCCTGGTCCTGGGAACGCTTCTAGACAAGGAATCCGGCTGGCCTTTTTCCGGTGCGATTCTACAGGCTCAATGGTTTTCCTTTGATGTGATCCTGGGACTGATGTTTATCGTTGGTTTCAACCTTACTGCGCATTCGATCCAGCAGGCTGGTATCACCATGACCACGTTAATCCAGCGCATGTCCATCATCCTGACAGTATCTTTCACTGTCATCCTGTTCCGCGAACATTTTGGCTGGCTGGAATTTGGCGGGCTCCTGATGGCCCTGATGGCGATCGTGGCCATCAATCAGAAAACTTCCACCTTTTCGCTAAAGCGATCGGGACCTTTCCCGATGATCCTTGTAGCCGTCCTTGTACTCTCCGCGGCCATTGAGATACTGCTCTATTATGTAGAGAAAACAGGAATGGTCGGCAGTGATCAAATGGCCTTTACCACCCATGGGTTTGGATGCGCTGCCATATTCGGATGGCTCTCACTGGCCTG
>DATHZY010000008.1:0-3916 GCA_035458325.1 Saprospiraceae bacterium
CCAAGTCCATGATTGCCTGTAGAAGCAGTGATGATGGTCTGCCCCGGAGTGAAGAGACTTAGTTTGGATAAAGCCCCCCTCCACTTAAAAGATCCTGTCTCTTGTTCATTCTCACACTTGAGCCAAAGTGAAGAGGCCGCATCAAACACCAGCCTGGTCTGAATGACATGATCACTGATGCGCTGATAGGTATGAGAAATCAGTCTACTGATGTAGCCTGGATTGAGTTGGTTTTCTTCCCCTGTTGGTAACACGCAGGGTTAGGATAACACATGGACACCGGCCGAGAGAATACCTGCGAGTTGCTCAACAGCGTAATCAATATCCTCCTTTGTTGTATACCTGCTCAAGGAGAAACGCACCGCTTTACGATCCGCAGGATGTCCGATGGCATTGAGGACGTGGGATTGTGATTCAGCACCTGAACTGCAAGCGCTTCCACCGCTGACACTGATACCTGCTATGTCAAGTGACATGATCATCAGATCCGCATGAGGGCCAGGAGGAAATGAAACATTCAGGACTGTATATAATGAATGCTCAGGATGCCCGTTAATATATGCTTCCGGACAAACCGCGAGAATCTCTTTCTTCAGGTACTCCTTAAGCGCTGAGATTTGTGCAGTGTCTTCTGTCAGCTCTGCGTATGCTAGTTGCATTGCCTTGGCGAGGCCGACGATACCACTGATGTTTTCAGTACCAGCCCGCATGTTGCGCTCCTGTGAGCCTCCATCAATAAACGGATGAATGCTGCAACGGTTATTGATATAGATAAACCCAATTCCTTTCGGCCCGTAAAACTTATGTGCGGCACCTGACATAAAATCAACGGGTGTGTGTTGCACATTGATAGGGAAATGTCCGACCGTCTGCACTGTATCGGAATGTAGGTATGCACCATACTTTTTGCATAAGGCAGAAAGCTGGTCAAGGTCAAGCATGGAACCTAGCTCATTATTGGCATGCATTAGGGTGACCAAGGTTGGTGTGTCAGAGGCCGACAGGAGTTCTTCAAGATGATTGAAATCAGGAAGGGCATATTGATCCACGCGCACCATATCTACCTGCACCATAGCCATGGATTTCAGGTGTTCTACAGAATGCTTTACACAATGATGTTCTACGGGAGAGGTGATAATCCTTTTTACGCCAAGGTCGCTGACAGCACACTTGATGGCCATATTATTCGATTCAGTTCCCCCGGAAGTAAAGAAAATCTCCCCGGTGGAAGCACCGATCAGTGACGCCACCATTTTCCTTGCCCCTTCAATGGCAGCTCTTGTCGTCCGTCCTTCCTGGTGAATGGAAGATGGATTTCCAAAATTACTGGTGAGGTAAGGCAACATAGCGTCTAGAACCTCTTGTCGGACTGGCGTGGTAGCCGCATTATCAAGATAAACTCTCCTGGACATAGCGAATAACTGAAATAAGGATGCAATTTACGGAAGTTACCAGAGATACAACCGTTCCGGCTTAAATCAGGCTTTTAACCTTCTCTACCAGGGATTTGGCTTCAGCCTGGTTTTTAGCTTCAGCGTATATCCTTAGAATCGGTTCGGTATTGGATTTCCGGAGCTGAACCCATGCCTCAGGTAGATCTACTTTAAGGCCATCCCGCGTATCGAGTGTTTGCGGATCAAAATGACCAGCTACTTTATCAAGAATTCCCTGGGCAGACAAAGAAGGATCAAAGGCTATTTTATCCTTCACCATGGTATAGGCTGGATATCCCGCTTTCAGTTGCGAAAGGGATTTCCCGCTCGTAGCCAGGTGCATCAATACAAGTGCTATGCCGATCAGCGAATCCCTTCCATAATGTAATGTCGGATCGATAATACCACCGTTTCCTTCCCCTCCCAGGACAGCCCCACGTCTTTTCATTTCATTGACTACGTGGACTTCTCCAACCGGGGCATAGAAGCAAGGTACTCCAAAGGTGGATGCGAGGTCTGCCAGTGCCCTGCTCGATGAAAGATTGGTCACCAACGGACCTTTTTGGTGGCGGAGTACATAATCTGCCACACACACCAATGTATATTCTTCACCAAAAAACACTCCGTCTTCACTGACCAGTGCCAGGCGGTCAACATCCGGATCTACGCTGATACCCATATCTGCTTCGTAGGTCAGGACCGATTCACACAACTGGGTCAAATGTTCTGGAAGCGGTTCCGGATTGTGCGCAAATTCACCGTTCATCTCAGCATTGATCAACGTAAATTCCACGCCCAGGGCATCGAGCAAGGGTGGCAGGCTGATGGCTCCGGTACTATTGATACAATCAACCACTACTTTCAGGCCTGCTTCAGCAATCACCCTGCTGTCAACCAGTGGATGCTCGAGGATAGACATAATATGCAGGTCAATGGCATCTGAAACCTGCGTTAACCTGCCAAGTTTGTCTACGGTTGTATAATCGACATCCATGCTGCCGGATTCAGCCATCCATTTTATCTCTTCCCCCAGTTCCGGACTTATAAATTCCCCCTTGTGGTTAAGAAACTTGAGTGCATTCCATTGCGCGGGATTATGGCTGGCCGTAATGATGATACCTCCGGTAGCCCCTGCATGCTTTACGTACATCTCAACCGTTGGTGTGGTTGAATAATCGAGGTCTAAAACGTCAATTCCCAAAGCCCTCAAAGTACTGATAGCAAGGTTTTTAACGATTTCTCCGGAAATCCTTCCATCCCTGCCGATCACGACTGTAGGGCTCTTAAAGTCCCTGTAAAGACAGGAACCATAAGCCGCGACAAAGGAAACAATATCCGGTGGGGTGAGGTTGTCACCGGGCTTGCCACCTATTGTTCCCCGGATTCCGCTTACTGATTTGATGAGAGACACAATATCTACGATTGAATTTGCCGTGCAAAACTATACATTTGATCGATGATGGAGACATTAGTTCAATGGGATACCTCCTTGTTTCACTTGATCAATAGTGGATGGAGTAATCCTGTATTTGACCTGCTGTTGACCGCCCTAAGGAATAAGTACCTCTGGATTCCGCTCTATGTATTGTGCCTGAGCTGGATTGTTTTCAATTCAACGTTCCGCCAGTGGGGCTGGGTCTTTTTCTTCCTGGCGGCCTCTATCTTTGCCTCAGATACGATTAGTTCTAAACTGATCAAATACCAGGTGAAGAGGCCCCGGCCTTGCCAGGAGCAGCGAATGGAACCGGCCGCCATTCAGCGGGTATCATGCGGCAGTGGCTATAGTTTTACATCCTCTCATGCCACCAATCATTTTTGCCTCGCCGCTTTTCTGGTGACAGTCTATGGAGGTTATATGAAGCGATGGAAATATTTTTGGTGGGTATGGGCTGCCATGATCTCCATTGCCCAGGTGTATGTAGGATTGCACTACCCATTGGATGTCATCGGAGGTGGGCTCCTGGGTAGCATTATCGGTGTGTCGATGGGTACCTTATGCAGGCACCGTATCAAAGCGGTAACATAAAAACATCATTGCAGATGAATTACGATCCGGTTATCGAATGGAGTAAGGATAAAATACAGATTAACAACAAAACAAACAAAACCAAATACAACACATGCAGATTATAGATGGAAATGCCCTCGCTCAGCAGATAAAATCAGAGTTAAGGGAAAAAGTTGAGAAAGTATTGGCGGAAGGAAAAAGGGCTCCGCATCTGGCAGCCGTCCTGATCGGTGATCACCCGGCCAGCAGATCCTATGTGACCAATAAAGTAAAAAGCTGCAGCGATGCAGGTTTTCAATCAACCCTCATCCAGCGCCCGGCAGAGATTTCGCAACAAGGCTTACTTGACATCGTATACGAGCTTAATGCCAATCCTGAAATTGATGGTTTTATCGTCCAGTTGCCACTACCCGAACACATCCATGAAATGGAAATCACCCTGGCTATCAGTCCTGAAAAAGATGTTGATGGTTTT
>DATHZY010000009.1:0-10706 GCA_035458325.1 Saprospiraceae bacterium
TCAACTGTCACAGTATAATCTGTTGTTTCTGATGGATTGACGGTGATGGTCGAACCTGATTGTCCTGTGCTCCAGCTGTAATCATTGCCTTGCAAACCACCACTTGCTTCCAGATCGATCGACTCACCATCACAAATTTCAACATCCGGACCTGCATCCGCGACCGGCATTGGAGAAACATTGACCACTACCTGATCCATAGCACTGCAAACACCTTCTGATACAGTCAATGTGTATGTTGTAGTAATCGAGGGACTAACCGTGATCATTGTACCCGTTTCACCATTACTCCAGGTATATGTGGCGCCAGAGCCTCCGCCTGATCCTGTAAGGGTTGTCGATTCAGGCTGACAGATATCAACATCCGGGCCTGCATCTGCGACAATGCTATTAGGATCAATAATAACTTCTATCATATCAGTTCCAATACATCCATTATTAGTCACCGTCACGGTATAGGTTGTAGATACAGATGGGGATACATCAATTGAAGAAGTGGTTTCTCCTGTGCTCCACACATATTCGTCTGCTGAAGGATCTACTTCTGCTGTCAGAGTTGAAACCTGCCCAGGGCAAATGGTGATATCAGGACCAAGCGTGACTTCCGGGGCAGGCCCGCCACCGGATGAGAATGTAATCGACCAGCTATTGATGATACCGACATCTGCAGCCACATAATCATTGATATACAACTGCCACTCGCCGTCAGCATCGACGCCATCAAAGGTATTCTGGAATGTAAATGTTCCCAATGGATTCCCGTTGGGAAAAGGAGGAGCAGTGTTTTGCTGACGACCTTCGGGTCTGAAAGGGCCGTTAAAAGGTGCCATACCTTGAGTAATAAAAAGCGGAGTAAAGTCGGTGAAAACAGTGATCGAAAAATTATCGGCAGCGCCACCGTTCCCGGAGGATAGTTCAAGTACCTGACCTGAAGGGGCAATTAAAAAGAGTGCAATGTCTCCAGTCCAGGTATGCAGAACATCCATGGTGACATTATCGATCTGTGTACAACCCTGACCCAGAATACCTATGCCCGATACGGTGACTGGTGAGATAGTGATCCCAACCGTTTGGCCTGGTGCGCCAGGTGGTATCAGTAATCCGCCTTGTCCATTAAAGGTCTGTCCTGATATGCCAGAAGGAAGAATACATGCGAATACACATAGCATTCCATGCACATAGTGTCGTATTCGACTAAAGATGAGTTCAATCATATTAACATCGGCATTGGGTGCTGCTATGCACTACTATACATTTCTGGATATGCATTGCCAACGATTGAGGGCTGTCATTGCTCCAGGATCATCAACTTAAAAGGATGGCCCTGGCAAAACAGTAATATTGCTGACTACAGCTACCAAAAATAATCAATTTTACCTGATCTCCTAGTGCTCCCAAGATGTGGAATTTCATTTCCTCAGCCTGAAGAATACATGGAGGATGATCGCTTGCAGGCCATTAGAATTCATACCGGAGATTAAACCTTGCATTGGTACCCTGCTCATCCGCGTAATAGCGGAGCCTGTTGAGATAATCCCGATACCGGACATTTAAAAGATTCTCAACGGCAACGCCAGCATAGAAAATCCTGCTCCCCAGTTTAATGCCTGTATTAAACCGGATGCCCAGCAGTACATAATCGTCAGGAGGCGCTAGCAATTCACCTTCGGGATCCCAATATTCCTGCTGCGTCGTGTATTCTGCGCCAAAGGTAATCCTGCTCCCCTTCCACACCGGACTATCGTGAAATGCCCAGGCTAAAGAAGAGGAAACATAAGCCGGAGGCATCAGGCTCAAGTCTTTATTATCGTCCAATGTAGTGCCTCTCACCCACGAGAATTTAGCGTTCCATTCGAGGTGATGTGAAAAATCTGATATCAGTACTACATCCGCCCCGCGTATCCATGCATCCTGTTGGGTATACTTGTATACCGGAAACGCACCACGAATCGTTAGCCTGAGTTCATCGTCAGGTTTCAAATAAATATAATCAAACACCAGATGGGAATATACACTCAACTCCACATGCATCAAATCAGGAAAGGCGAACGCCTGTGTCAGGATTGATTTAAAAGAAACCTCCGGCTGCAACAACCAATTACCTTCCTCAATGCCTGCAACACCCTGATGGAGACCATTGCTGTACAATTCATTGGCTTCCGGCGACCTGCGCGCAGCCACCAGCTGAAGGCGGGTTTCATCTTCATTGCCTGCCTTGTAAACTACACCAGAAGAAAATGCAAAATCATAATAGACATGATCCCTGATTACAATTTCCCTGGGCAATGTTTGTGTGATCGGCCATGCCCTGAGCAGTTGGAGATCATATCTGGCACCTGCTTCAAAGACAAAATCACCTGAGGGATATTGCAACAATGCATACATACCTGTTGTGCTCTTGACATAATCAGGGATCAGCGGCAGAATACCTGTCTCATAGTCATTCGTATTGTCTGTATATGTTGCCTGGAAACCCGCCTTGTACCTGAGGCGTGATTTATCATTGATGTATTTGAACTGTAGACTATTAGACCACAACTTAAGATCCAGGGCTGGAATATCTGATCTGTTGCCTCGTCGCACATCAAATTCCTGCCTGTGATCAGCCTGCAGACCATAAGACCACTCGATGAATTCATTTTCATTTACAAATTTCTTACCTGAGTACTTCAGCAGATGATGGCTGATTTCCTGCTTAGGCGGATTGATGGCGTACGAAAAAAAATCATTGATATTGAATGGTTCCTCCCTGCCGATGGCTTCCTCCAGATCAGTGAGATTGCTGATGTGTGAGCCAACGAAAATGCCAAGTGTTGACGTGAACAGGCTATAATACAGCTGGTGCTGTACCTGCTCTGTCGGACGATAGACCACTTGCATAGACCCGTTGAGTTCAGTAGCGCCGGTGTTTGTCAGGAAATAATCAGGTGTATGATGGTCCCCTGCTTTCTTCCAGGTACCTGTCATTCGCCAGTCAATGGTTTTATATGATCTGTTCGCCATCCCTGTGAGTGTGTGCCCACGGCCATTCGTTTCATAAGCATATCCCAGCGTTCCATGCAAATGTGGATCCCGCCTGATAGGTCCGGCTTCAACTAACAGCGCACCACCTAACGCCTGGGAACCATATTCAATAGCATCCGATCCTTTGACGACGGTGATGACATTGACTGAATTAGGATCTATCTCAGGTGCGTGATCAGCGCCCCACTGCTGCCCGGCCTGCAAAAGGCCATTATTTATGACAGCGACTCTATTGCCGTACAAGCCATGGATCACTGGCTTTGTGATCCCGGATCCATTCCTTATGGTTCTGACCCCGGCGATGTTTTCCGTCATATCTGCAAGTGACTGGCCAGCCTGGTCCCGGATCATAGGCGAAGTGATCGTCTGCTGATTTTGGGATTCCTGAAATGAATTAGGCTTTCCTTCCACAACCACCTCTCGCAATAATTCACCATGATGATCCAGCAGTATGATCAGATTCGTATCCCCTTTGAGGGCAATAAAATATTCACCCGGTGGACAACCCAGGTGGAAAACGCGTATATGGTATTCACCTGCACACAATCCTTCCAGCGCATAGACACCAACACTATCCGCCAAGGCAGATTGGTTGGTCTCCTGAATGGATACAGTAGTATATTCCAGGGGCTCGCGGGTGGCCCGGTCTAACACCTGCCCTGAAATACGAATCGTACAATCCTGGCCAATAGACATCTGGGCCAGCAGCATGATGAAGATGCTGATCAGTTTACCTTTCAAGACTATTCGATAGTGACCAGGAAGGAAACCTCTATATCCGTTTCACCTCCTGCATTAGAGATATCACCTTCGCTGACACCGGGGGCAAATTTATCGGGCAGATGCCTCAGGACAATAGTCACCTGCCCTTCACCGGGCTCACCGGTTGTCACTCTTGTCGTAATGCCGATTGGATGATTTTCAGCATCCAGGTCTGTATAGATATAGGAAGCGTTCAAGCCTGAAAAAGTATAAAAGAACTGATGTTCGAGTCCTTCTTCCGAAACTTCACTGGTAATGGTATCGACGGGGGAAACGGATTCATTGTACAAACCTACCACAGCATCATACACTGTATTGGCTTTTGGACGGCCGAGCACAACTACGGGATTTTGCCCGCCATCACCATCCAGGTCCCTAAAGGAGAAGATGACCGGATCACCGCCCGACACAGGTGTCAACGTGTAGGTGACCGTCGTAATCAGTTCTTCCTCATTCGGAATCTTTGGGTCTTTTTCACATGAACTCAATGCAATAGAAATGCATAAAAGAGATATAGAGAGATAATTGAATGATTTCATCAGTCAAGCGTTTTTAAAAATCAACGAATACTACCGGACAGCGTCACAGCAGGAATATTAAACGAAGGTTATGAAGGGATTGATTTTAGCTGATGACTGCAGGTGGGCCACGGTCGGCATGCTGACCAACTTCAACCGATGGTGTTTCATCAATATTGAACACCGGGTTAAAGGTGAATTCAGGATCAAAGTCGAAGCAAAGTAATGAACTGGTCATCACCTGCCTCGGAAGGATGACATTACATAAGTCACATTCATCCATCGCCCTGGTGATGTGCGATTTATGGTTGCATCCACCCTTGTTGCCAGGATGATAAACGGCTATATGGCATGCATCTGTATGGCACGCATCTCCATTATGGATTTCATCTTCATGATGAATATGCGGGACTCCAACCGGGGAATAAACGAATGCCGCAACATAGAAAAGGAGAAGCATGGCCACACCTGTCCTGAAGGATAAGGATCCGCCAGGTCTACCTCTGCTTATGGATGCCGGAGCTAAAAACATCAGGTTAAAGATACGTACTTCATTACGGATACCAGTCCAACATCAAAACCAGCCATAAGACTGCGGTTTCCAAGTCCTATCTTTGTAAAAGGGTCAGGTAAAATACCTGTTGCCCTGAACAAAACTGACTGAACGTGAAAAACATAGAAGATCTCCGCAAATCGTATCATTTGGGTTCATTGGATATAAAAGACTTAACCACAGAACCGTTGGATATGTTCAGGCGCTGGTGGCATGAGGCCATTGAAGCAGAAATCGACGAAGCCAATGCCATGACCCTGGCAACCGTCAACCATCAGGGCCAGCCTTCCGCGAGGATAGTTTTACTCAAAGGACTTCATCAGGAAGGATTTGAGTTTTTCACCAACTATGAGAGTCAAAAGGCAAAAGACATGGAAGTTAACGGGCAGGTCGCTTTACTTTTCTTCTGGAAGGAACTGGAGCGGCAAGTCAGGATTGAAGGATTGGTCGAGAAAGTCACTAAAGAGCGATCTGAACAATACTTCCAATCAAGACCACGGGGCAGCCAGATAGGTGCCTGGTCTTCTCCGCAAACGCAAGTGATTCCTGACAGGTCAGTGATAGAAAATAATCTTCGGGCTACGGAAGAGAAATATGCGGAGGTGGATCCACTTCCCCTTCCTGAACATTGGGGTGGCTACCTGGTGAGGCCAAGGCAATATGAGTTTTGGCAGGGAAGGCCGGATAGGTTGCACGATAGATTCAGATATACCCAGCAGCCTGGCGGCCTGTGGGCTGTGGATCGGCTGGCGCCGTAGGGAAACGAGTAATGTTTAAAAAAGTAGAGACGCGATACATCGCGTCTCTACTTTTTTAAACATTATCCTTTGTGTTAAATAACAAGTTGTTTTTCTTCGACGAGCTTGCGGATATTGATCAGCGCGTAGCGCATGCGGCCCAGGGCTGTATTGATGCTCACATCGGTGAGGCATGCTATTTCCTTGAAGGACATATCGGCATAGTGGCGCAGGATGACTACTTCGCGTTGTTCGGAAGGAAGCATGTCGACGAGGTGGCGAACGCGATCATAGGTCTGATCCTTGATCATACTCATTTCGCGGTTTGGGTCATCGCTTTCGAGAACGTCAAAAATGTCGAATGTTTCGGTGGCGGATACTTTGGTGCGGCGCTTGGATCTTCTGAATTGATCCACGCACATGTTGTAGGAAATCCTCAATGCCCACTGAAGGAATTTGCCTTCATGGTTGTACTTGCCTTTACGGAGGGTGTCGATAATCTTGATAAACACATCCTGGAAAAGGTCATCGGCCAATTCACGATCCTTGGTAAACATGTAGATCGAAGAGTAAATCTTTGCCTTGTGGCGATGCAGGAGTGTGGAAAAAGCGGCCTCGTCTCCGGCCAGGTAGAAATCAATTAATTGATGGTCATCAAGGGATTGCACTTGCATACTACACATGTTTTGACAGTTAAGAAATAGGCGAATCTGACATCAGATCCTCGTCTTAAAAACAGTGTAGAGTAGTATCTATAGAAAGAATTTTGTCTTGACTAATATGCAATTGTGACGCTAAGCTAAGGGATTTCCGTTCTTTGTACCAAATTATTTTTGTGGATGTATCCCTTTAACAAGAACTTAACGCACACCCGGATGGTTATGCTGCCTGGCAGTTTTACCATTTAAGTGTACGTTTATGACAACAAAAACTGCGCCAAAACAACATATCTATGGCTGTCAAGCCCAAAACCGCACCTCCCGCTATTCCCGTTACTACCCTGAAAGCCAGGCAGATAGAAATAATCGGTGCCCGAAGCAATAACCTTAAAAACGTTTCGGTCGCCATTCCCAAGAACCAATTGGTGGTGGTAACCGGCCTTTCCGGCTCCGGCAAATCATCGCTGATCATGGATACTTTATATGCCGAAGGCCAACGCAGATATGTGGAAAGCCTGAGTTCCTATGCCCGGCAATTCCTCAACCGGATGAAAAAACCGGATGTGGACCATATCCGTGGCATTTGTCCGGCAATCGCTATCGAACAAAGGGTGACAGGGGGAAATGCGAGGAGTACCGTCGGGTCGATGACTGAGATCTATGACTATATGCGGCTTCTTTATGCCCGCGTGGGTCAGACCATCAGTCCGGTGTCTGGAGAAAAAGTCCGGAAGCATAGCGTTACGGATGTAGTCAATTTCATATTCGGGTTCAATGAAGGTGCCCGGATCATGATCATCGCCCCTTTGCAGATCAGGGATGAAAAACGGACGATTCAAAAGGAGTGTGAATTACTCCTTCAAAAAGGATACAACCGTATACAATGGAAAGGAGAGACCATGCGAATTGAAGATTTCCTGACCGGGCATAAGGCAATCGTCAAACAAAAAGCCCATGATCTGAAGAAAGGAGACCTGAGCCTGGTGGTTGACCGGTTTCCAGTATCGCAAGATGAAGATTTTCAAAAGCGGGTGGCAGACAGTGCACAGACTGCATTCTATGAAGCAGAAGGCGAGTGTTTTGTAGAGACCGAGGATGGAACACAGACTGCTTTCAACAACCGCTTCGAGCTCGATGGTTTAACCTTTATCGAACCGGAACCGAAACTATTTAACTACAACAATCCTGTAGGTGCCTGCCCCCGTTGTGAAGGCTTCGGACGCATCATAGGTATAGATGAGGACAAAGTCATTCCCGATCCTTCCCTCAGTGTCTATGAAGGTGCGGTAGCTCCATGGACCGGTGAGAAATCTGTGGTATGGCAACAGGACTTTATAAAGAAAGGCACTAAGAAAGATTTTCCAATCCACAGACCATATGTGGACCTCACGAAGACAGAGCGTAAATTGCTTTGGGATGGAAGCCAGGAATTGAGAGGAATCCATGCCTTCTTCAATGAACTGGAGCAAGCGAGCTATAAAATCCAAAACAGGGTGATGCTGGCTCGGTATCGAGGACGTACTACTTGCACAGAATGTGGAGGTGGACGTCTCAGGCCTGAAGCAACCTATGTGAAAGTAGCCGGCAAATCACTACCTGAACTTGCTGATATGTCCATCCGGGATCTCAGGAAATTTTTTGATGAACTCACATTACCCCCTCTCGAAGAAAAAACTGCATCAAGGATCCTGCTCGAAATCAGAAACCGGCTTCGCACAATGAGTGATGTCGGACTTGGTTACTTACACCTTGAGCGGATATCATCGACATTGAGTGGTGGTGAAACACAACGTATCCATCTGACCAGAAACCTGGGTAGCAATCTGACCAGTTCATTATACATCCTTGATGAACCCAGCATCGGATTGCACCCAAAAGATACCGGACAGCTCTTAAAAGTATTGCATGAATTGCGAGACCTTGGTAATACAGTGGTGGTCGTTGAACATGAAGAAGAAATCATCCGCCAGGCGGATTACATCATTGATGTTGGACCAGGAGCAGGCGTGCATGGTGGAGAGATTGTCTATGCGGGCACCTATGAAGATTTTATCACTAAGAAAGTTACAGGTATTCCAAGTCTGACGCAGCAATACCTGATGGGACAGAAGACAGTCCCTACGCCACGCAAGCGCAGGACATCCTCCAATAAAATAAACCTGAAGGGAGCGCGATTACACAATCTGACAAATATCGATATTCAGATACCGCTCTTCTGTCTGACAGTCGTGACCGGTGTCAGTGGTTCCGGTAAAACTACACTGGTGCGTCATATACTTGAACCAGCGCTTTCAAACATCCTGGGTATCACCAGTGGATCCAATGCGAATGTGTTGAAATCCATTACAGGTGACTATCAACGGATAGAGGGCATTGAAGTGATCGGACAGCAGGCGTTGGGAAGAAGCTCAAGATCCAATCCGATCACGTATATCAAAGCATATGATTCGATCAGAAAACTGATGACAGATCAGCACTTGTCAAAAGTGAATGGTTATAAGCCTAAGCATTTTTCATTTAACGTAGAAGGCGGACGTTGTGAGACGTGTAAAGGGGATGGAGAGATCGTGGTTGAGATGCAATTCCTTGCCGATGTCAAACTTGTGTGTGATGAATGTGGTGGCAAACGTTTTCAAAAACCTATTCTCGATATCAAGTATCAGGGAAAAAATATTTATGATATCCTCGAGCTCAGCGTGGATGAGGCCATCACCTTCTTTGAAGATGAGAAAGATATTGCAGAGCGTCTGCAACCGCTGCATGATGTGGGTCTGGGGTATATCAAACTAGGCCAGGCCTCGAGCACCTTATCGGGTGGTGAGGCACAACGTGTAAAGTTGGCTTCTTTCCTGGGAAAAGAAAGGGATGACCGGCACCTGCTGTTCATCTTTGATGAACCAACCACCGGATTACATTTCCATGACATCAACATCCTGCTCAAGGCAATCAATGCGCTGGTTGAAAGAGGGCACTCGGTGGTGATCATCGAACACAATCTTGAAGTCATCAAGACGGCGGACTGGGTCATTGATCTGGGACCCGGAGGAGGTGATGAAGGAGGGCGGCTTGTGGTGCAGGGTACGCCGGAGCAGGTGGCTGCGTGTACAGAGAGTGTTACTGGTCAATACCTGAAGGAGAAGCTGTAAGCTGTAAGCTATCAGCTATCAGCTACCAGCTGTCAGCTATCAGCTATCAGCTTTTCGCTTCAAGCTAACAGCTTCCAGAGTATTTCGGTTTTAAGGAACGCATAGTTCGTCTTTGTAGGAACGCAGATTACGCTAATTAATTTTGAAAAAATATTTCGCAGATTTTGATCCTTCTACTTTTGAAGATCAAGCAATTAATGAAAATCTAATTTGCGTAATTTTTTTCATAATTCATCTGCGATATCTGCGTTCAAAAAGCTAGACTCTATGGGACCGCAGATTACGCTAATTAATTTTGAAATGGATTACGCAAATTTTGATCCTGCTGACTGGGAGAATCAATCAATAATTTGAACATCTAATTAGCGTAATTTTTTTCATAATTCATCTGCGTAATCTGCGTTCTAAAAAGTCAAATTCGCTTAGGAGCTCCGGGCTTGTAGACGGAAACAGGAGTCACGGTATATCCTTCTTTTCTGAGCAGACGGATGACGCCTTGCTGGCCGCCGAGGTGACCGGCACCGACGGCGAAGAAGATAGCGGCTTGGCTCATCTTCTTTTCCATCACCGGGATCCAGTTTCTGTTGCGGTTGTTGAGTAGCACGTCTTCATAATTGCCATCAGCGTTTTCTTCTGATGCACCGACCATGGCGACCATGGCTTCGATCTTTTGGAGTTTGTATAATTCAACTGTTTCTTCAAACATATCGCTTTCCTGGTTGGTGCCGCGGACGGCGTCGAGGAGCATTACGGCCTGGTCCTTGTAAGGAATGCTGTCAAACAGGGACATTTGGTATGCCATCGTTTCGAGGCCACCTACTTGTTTGGAAGATTCATTGGCTTTGTCATAGAGCGCCATTTCATAGGAGACGATATCTTCCGATTGCATGGCGTCAGGATCGAGGTTTATTTCCGCGAGCATGGAGAGAAACATGGGTTTTATATTGCCCAATAGAAACATTGGCAGTCCCATGGCTTCGAAATATGCTGATACTTCTGCATATTCCTCAGGCGTCAATAATTTCTCTAACGTCATACCATCCTTCATCATCAACCCGGACATCATGCCCATGAGGGAGCCCATGTCTGACATGTCGTCCATATCTATTTCGAATACGACTCTTTCACTTTTTTCAAAAGCTTCTTCCAGTCCAGCAGGCAGGAAAAAATCTTCCTGTGGGATCATATGGATCGTGCCAAAGAGGTAGGAAGGTTTCTGCAGGTCCTTGTGTTCGATCTTCCATAGCAGCGCATCAGGGAGTGTGTCTGTTTCTGCGGTCGCGGCTTTTGGCCCCTTGCAGGATTCC
>DATHZY010000010.1:0-3622 GCA_035458325.1 Saprospiraceae bacterium
TGAATAGGTTTGTTGGTCGGTATGACCACAACATCCAGCTTGTAGATCTGCCAGAGTTCACTTGCTTCCGTCTCTGCAGTACCCGTCATACCGGCAAGCTTGTGATACATCCGGAAGAAATTCTGCAAGGTGACGGTGGCATACGTCTGTGTGATCTCTCCGACTTTTACATTTTCTTTTGCTTCAAGCGCCTGGTGCAGTCCGTCTGAATAACGACGGCCTTCCATCATACGGCCGGTCTGCTCATCGACAATCTTTACTTCACCTTCGAGTACAATGTATTCTTCATCTCTTTCGAACAAGGTGTATGCCTTCAACAATTGATTGATCGCATGCAGACGTCTTGACTTGATCGAAAAATCCTGCGCCAATGCCTGTCTTGCTTCTGCCAGTGCTTCTCCTTTCAATTCATTGGAGTCCGTGATCGCCTGCATCTGGGAGACGATGTCCGGCATGACAAAGAAATTCGGATCCGTATTGTATTTGGTCAGGTATTCCGCACCACGCTCCGTCAATTCGATTTGCCTGTTTTTTTCATCGATGGTAAACAGCAAGGGTTCATCCACGATATGCATTTTCTTGGACTGCTCCTGCATGTAATGGTTCTCTGCCCGTTGCAGACCCACTTTGACACCATCTTCCGAAAGGAATTTGATCAACGGCCTGTTTTTAGGCATGGCCCGGTAGGATCTCAGCAATGCCATTCCACCTTCACCTTCCTCATATCCGGTCTTTCCTTCCGCAAATAATTTTCTCGCCTCCGCCAGGTATTGTGTGGCCATCTTGCGCTGGGCATCCATCAGTTTTTCTACATAGGGCTTGAGCTCCATGTATTCCTGCTCTTCCGCCCCTTCAGGCACAGGGCCTGAAATGATCAACGGTGTACGCGCATCATCAATCAATACCGAATCCACCTCATCGACCATGCAATAATGATACTTGCGTTGCACCTGCTCTTCAGGAGAGCGCACCATGTTATCCCGTAAGTAGTCAAAGCCAAATTCGCTGTTCGTACCATACGTGATGTCGCAGGTATACGCACGTTTTCTTTCAGGACTATGTGGTTTATGCTTGTCGATGCAATCGACATTTAACATCAGGAACTCGAGGATAGGTCCTACCCATTCACTGTCCCGTCGTGCGAGATAATCATTGACGGTCACGATATGCACGCCTAATCCGGCCAATGCATTGAGATAGGAAGGCAGGGTAGCGACGAGTGTCTTTCCTTCACCCGTACCCATTTCGGCGATTTTACCATCATGGAGAACCATACCACCAATCAACTGCACATCATAGGGAACCATATTCCATTTGACAGCACCACCTGCGGCTGTCCATTCATTTTTCCAGACTGCGGTATCTCCCTCAATCGTGATATAAGACTTTTTAGCTGCCAGTTCACGGTCATGGTCTGTGGCTGTGGTACGGATGGTGGCATTTTCAGTAAAACGCCTGCTGGTTTCCTTGATGACCGCAAAAGCTTCAGGCAATATTTCTTTCAGGATTTCTTCCAGGGATTTATCCCTTTCTTTCATCGCCTCATCGAGCTCCTTGTAAAGCTCTTCCTTGACTGAAAAATCTGTATCCTCCTCTGCATCACTGCGCAGGCCGGAGATTTCATGGTCGATATCTTTCAGATAGGCGGAGATCCGCTCCCTGAACTCCAGCGTTTTAGTACGGAGCTCTTCATGTGTAAGGGATTGATACTGAGCGGCAAATTCGTTTATTACCTCGACGACAGGGGAATACGCTTTGACGTCGCGCTCATATTTTGAACCAAATAGCTTGGTGAATATTTTAAACATAACTTTAAAGATCGATTAAGCGTGTAAAGATATGATCAGATACCATACCACATCGGGCATTCTATGTCAAATTGTCATGTGTTTGGGTATAATTAACACCTCGTGCCGGCATACAGACAGCAATCCCGGTGATTATGCAGCCTATTATTTGCCTGTCAATACTATTCCGGATACAGGATTAGTCTATACATATCGGAATCTTGCGGATTCAACAGCTGGCCCTGAAATATGGCGGCATTCTATCCGCGGGGACAGTCTGATCGAAAGTGTAAACTATGGCCCGGACCGGGAGGTTGTCCAACGGCAATACGACCGTATAGTTTCCAACGGCGTTATCACGGACTCGTTATTGCTTTTTTACCAGGATACGGATGGCATTCGCAAGCCCATCAGGGTCAAAATACTTTCGCCCCATCGGTTACCATTTGAACCCGGGGATTCAACTAAAGTTTGGCTGACGCATCTGGAATGGAACCAACCGCTCGATTCCCTGCACATCGTGCTGCAGCGCCGAAGAAGATTTGTAGGTGAGACCACCTGGGAAATAAGCGGCAAATCAATACCTGCCATCCGCTTCAGGACCGAGGATACCTTTGAAACGGAAAGAGATGGCTGGACCTCCTCTGTCTGGTCAGGTGAAGAGATCTATGCACGGGGCATTGGACTGGTGTACTATAGAAGGAAAATTTCTGATCAGCTTAGCCTGGAGTTTTCGCTGGAATAGAGCTATCAGCTGTCAGCTGTCAGCTTTCAGTGGTAGCGATGTAAAAAAGTAGAGACGCGATTAATCGCGTCTCTACTTTTTTACATCGCGTCTCTTTCACAGTTAGCTAATAGGTAATAGCTGATAGCTGATAGCTGATAGCTGACAGCTGATAGCTGATAGCTGATAGCTGATAGCTGACGGCTGTTAGCTCAAACCTTTAAACCACTGCTGGAACATATCGCCCAACACAGGAGAAGGTTTTTGTTCTCCACCGAGTGCCCCAACCAGGCTTAAAACCCAAAGGACAAAGATGGCGATGCTGATGATCGTGCCAATGATGTTTATGGTCAGCATTCCAAGTACACTGCCGGCTATAGCGATAAGCCAAAGCCCAAGGTTTTGACGAAGGTAAAAGGAAGTGTTCGGTCCTTTGTCAGATTGATTCGTTACAAGGGCTATAATCCACCCAATGAATGTGAGGTGAGCCACAATTGATTTCGTTTTGTCATCCATGATGTGATTTTGGTTTTAGTTTCCTAAAAATAATAAACCTCCGGATTACTAAGGTAAATTTTCTACGGAACGGTTTACCAGGAGGCCTGAACGGACAAAACGGGGATAATGCCTAGTTGCGACTGGCCGGCAACTGCCTTAAGATAAGGGTCATAATAACGCCAGGCAGTATTGGAAAAATTAAAGACATTCTGGATGTCGAGCGAATAACGCCATCTGATTTTGGCAAAAGCGATGGTCCTCACGATGCTCAGGTCTATCCGCTTATAATCATCCAATCGCTGATCAAAGGCACCGGCAGGTTCATATAAGGTGGTGTAATACTGGGCAGAAGCATCAACATCTATTTGCTCTTCCCACAATCCTCCATGCAGCATCCCTCTCATGCTGAAGTTCCAGATACGCGCTTTACCGTTTTTCTCCCTGATCAGTTCCTTCGCGACAGAAAGGTGCGTAGCATACTGCCCATTATATCTGCCTGGTTCCAAGCTATTATCGCTGACTTCACGTTCACTTTGGAAAAACGATTGGTTGATATTCAATCGCCATCCGTTTTGGTTGTAATTCCATTGCCCTTCAATACCACGGTATATTC
>DATHZY010000011.1:0-8179 GCA_035458325.1 Saprospiraceae bacterium
AAACGTCATTGGATTTGGTAACCAGGATGAAAAAGCCATGGATAAGGAAAACTTATTCCGCTATGTTTCTCCCAAGGACCTCAAGACATTTGGCCTCATCCCCGAACTCGTAGGCCGCCTTCCTGTCCTCGGCTATCTCGAACCACTCGACAAGGAGACATTGATCCGGATCATGACCGAGCCAAAGAATGCGCTCGTCAAGCAATACAGGAAATTATTCGAACTCGAAGGAGTGAAGCTGACCATCACCGATGGGGCCATCGATTACATTGCTCAAAAGGCGATTGATTTTGGCCTGGGTGCCCGTGGTCTCCGCTCCATCTGCGAGGCCATTCTGATGGACACGATGTTTGACCTGCCTTCCAAGAAGGATGTCAAGGCCTTTGAAGTTGATCTTCGTTTCGCCAAGTCAAAACTTGATAAGGTTCATTTGAAGAAACTCAAGGCCGCGTAACCTCCTTACCCCTAAATCCCCTAAAGGGGACCTTTTTCCCACATGCCGTTGTTGGTGTCCTCACCAACAAATCACCCGGATTTGCCACTGGATGGCGTTCTCGCCGCCAGCATGCTTAATAGCCGTTGCAAGCGCGCCGCAGTGAGCGAAGCCGAACTGTTTGCTCCTGCGACTCTGTTGGTTCACTAGAAGCCTTGACAAGCAGGATCTTCTCCAAAAGGACATTTTTCTCCGCCCGCATAATTTGTATTTCCCATCTTTACCCCATGCGTTGGCGTATACACCTCAGTTACCTCGGCACTGCCTATTGCGGTTGGCAACGACAACCCAATGACGCTTCCGTGCAACAAACACTGGAAAAAGCCTTTGCCATGATCCTTCGACAACCCGTTGAGATCACAGGCTGTGGTCGTACAGATACCGGAGTGCATGCCCGCTTTTATGTGGCGCATGCAGATGTACCAGATATAGTCTTAAATGAAAAGGTGATCTATCACATCAATGCTGTCTTACCTCATGACATAGCTTTGTTGAGCATCACTGAAGCCGATCCTTCATTTCATGCCAGGTTTGATGCCGTCGAAAGAGAATACAGATACTACATACATTTCAACAAAGACCCTTTTCGCACGACGACATCGTGGTATCTTCATCAGCATACACCACTAGATCAGGATAAGATGCATGAAGCTGCAGCCTTGTTATTGCAATACAACCAATTCAAACCTTTCTGCAAGACCGGATCCGATGCCGGTCACTTCAAATGCACCCTCATAGAATCATCCTGGACATTCACCGAAGATGATGCTGTCTATTCCATCAAAGCAAATCGTTTCCTCCGCGGCATGGTCCGACTGATCGTAGGTTCATGCGTCAATGTAGGTTTAGGAAAAATCACTATTGACGAGCTCAAAGAAAGCCTCTACAATCAGACCTCGTTGCCTCATGCATGGAGTGTGCCGGCAGAAGGGTTGTTTTTGGAGGGGGTGGGGTATGGGCAGGAGACGCTAAAGGATGATCACCAGCTGACTGAATGAGGTAGAGGTTATCTCCGATATGCCTTTAGCCAAAATTACGTTTTTGTCTTTCGTGACCAAAGCTAAGCTCTGCTGGTAAGTCGGTAGCGAGGGAATTTTTTTCAATATTTATCTGAGATGGTCGACGGATTATTTTTCTTTTAATACCACCAGGCAGCACGTATTATTATGGTAATCATATTTACCGGTTTTTGATTTACCATATTCACCATAGGAAAAAAATCCTGCCATAGGTGCACCCCAGATATTTTGAACCTGTTCTAGCTCCTCTTTCATTACAATTCCAAACGATAAATATCTGCTCACGCATGAAAACATGATCAATGCATCGGCGTCCTGCTCAGTATTTTCCTTAATGCCCTTACAATCTGCGACAACGGTATCAATGGAATCAAAATCCGGGGGGAGTGAAAACTTAATTTTTGACCCTTGAGGCACTTTCCCGGAACATATAAGGGAACGGTTTTCACTGTTGGCAAACATGGCTGTTCGAATGACAGGATCTACATTTTCGCGCTCCACTTGCAATGGATAATACCAGGAGCTCAGAAAGGTCACGATTTCCTTGTTTTCTTCCTGCTTAATCTCCACGCCAAGGTAATTCAGTAACATGTCCAATGCTGGTTTATCGTCGATAGTATACACAATATTGCCTTCGCTCTTCGTAACCGTCTTAGTAGTGCCAATAGCTTTCCAGCCACAAGTAGCTATTCCTTTAACATCAATTTTGTTTTCATCAATAATGAGTGCTACAAGTGCGCATTCACTGCTTTGTCCGTTAGTAAAAACAAATGTTGATTCAAGTGCCAGATCATCTGCTGCCTTACCACCGAAGATGGTTACTTCCGTGTCTGCCGATGAGGAAGATTTCCCAAAACCTCGTAAGATGCCTTCCACGAATGGTTCACCGTCTAAGGATACACCACTGTTTGCTATAATAAAAGCAGGTCGGGTATAGTTTTCTTTTCCGATGATGCCCAGTTTGCTTGCATCTTCGAATGCGGTCTCCTGGCTTGTTTCAATAAATGCAATTTTAAAATGCCCATGATCCATGTCAAGCAACATCATGACAATGCTGCCTTCTTCAATTTCGCCATCAATAAATTCGCCTGCTGTAGTAGCACCAAATAGCTGAATGCCTTTTTCGTCAAGCATTTTGGAAATAGCTTCTCTATCCTGCTTCACAGATATAAAGACGATAGCCAATGTTGGCTTGTACCCGTCTGCCATGCTTTCGGTCAGTGCAGAGCGGATTTCTGCTGTTGATTTGCCTTTGATTGATTTGGCTTTCATGATGTTTATTTTTTCAGTTCATCTGAACTGTTTATTGTGGTCGTAACTAAATGATTGTCATAAATGCCGAATATCAATGTTTAGCTAAAGCTTCCTTTGATAAGTGCATTGCGGCAATCAAAACACTTGTGGAATGGTTCAGTCTGGCAGCCTCATCCTCCTGCTGCTTCTCAATTGCCGAAGTGTCGAAATATTTTCAGTGATCCAACAAGTCCTAATGAACAATGTCAACCTATGCTCTCCTGCCAACTAACCGCACGGGCGGGATCTTCGCTGAGCTTCGACTTGCCCCCTGCTCTTTGCAGCCATATGCCCTATGCTCTATGCACTATGCCCTTGCTCACTCGTCAGGGTAAAGTCTAAACGACGATGCAAACGAATTAATCTCATGGTGAATCCTGTTCAACACCGTATCATCATGCCTGTGCATCAGCGCCTGGTCAATCCAGTCAACGATCTGAATACAATCATCCTGATTCATACCTCTAGTCGTGATTGCAGCCGTGCCTACACGAATACCCGAAGTAACAAACGGACTGTTCTTATCAAAAGGTACCATGTTTTTATTGACGGTGATGTCAGCTTTGATAAGCGCTTCTTCTGCTTCCTTGCCGGTCAGGCCTTTATTGGAGAGGTCGATCAGCATGAGATGATTGTCTGTGCCTCCGGAGATGATCTGGTAGCCACGCTCCACCAATGCATTCGCCATCGCATGCGCGTTGTTGATGACTTGTTTGGAGTACGATACAAATTCAGGGGTAGCAGCTTCGATAAAGGAAACGGCTTTCGCAGCAATCACATGCTCTAAGGGTCCACCCTGCATACCCGGGAATACCCCGCTGTTGAGGATCGTAGACATCTGGATAGGGTCACCTTTTTTAGTGGTGCGGCCCCATGGATTGTCGAAGTCCCTGCCCAGCATGATGATACCTCCGCGCGGACCACGCAGGGTCTTATGGGTAGTCGAAGTGACTATATGGCAATGTTGCAATGGATCTGCCAGCAGTCCTGAAGCAATGAGTCCGGCAGGGTGCGCGATGTCGGCCATCAAGAGGGCACCCACTTCATCCGCAATTGCCCGGAAGCGCTTATAGTCCCATTCTCTTGAATAGGCAGAAGCACCGCATATGATCAGTTTAGGACGATGTTTGGTAGCCTGGCTATACACTTCATCCATATCGACCCGACCAGTCTCCTGGTTGACATTGTAATGCGTAGCGTTGAAGGTCAATCCACTGTAGTTGACCGGCGAACCATGTGTCAGGTGACCGCCATGCGCCAGATTGAAACCAAGGATAGTGTCTCCCGGCTTCAATACCGCCAGATACACCGCCGAATTGGCCTGCGCGCCGGAGTGCGGCTGTACGTTAGCATATTCGGCACCAAACAGACCTTTGAGGCTATCAATCGCCATCGTTTCGATTTCATCCACGATCTCACATCCGCCATAGTACCGCTTGCCCGGATATCCCTCTGCATACTTATTGGTCAGACATGATCCCATCGCCTCAAGCACCGCAATGGAGGTAAAGTTTTCAGAGGCAATCAGCTCAATGCCTTTGCGCTGGCGGTTCTCCTCTTTACTGATCAATTCAAAGATGGTCTTCGTATCCATACCCATGATAAGTCCGTTTGTTTATGTCCCGTAAAGATGTGAAATGTTTGGGTTATGGCTTATACGCTTATACGCTTATATGCTTATGAGTTGATAGGTTGATTAGTTGATGAGTTTATCAGAGAGGCTGAAGGCTAAAGAGGCCGAAGGGGCTAAAGAGGCTGAAAAGCAAGCGGCAAGTAGCAAGGGGCAAGGAGAAAATAAACTGCGTATCTGCGCAAAAAAAAATTGGAAGATTCAAAACCTTAGAATACTCTGGCCAAAGAGGTCTAATAGGTGGATCAGATGCATTTCGATATGCCTCTATGCCTTTTTTACTCTCTGCGGCCCTATGCCCTATGCTCTATGCCCTATGCTAAGGTGGGATGACAGATGTAATATTTTTTATTAAAAGCTATCCGCACCGGCGTCTCCAGGAACGTCGAAAAAGGCCTGATTTCTCCAGTCTTCATCAGGATGTTGATCTCATCATCCTCCCGGATATAATCCGCTTTTGTCTCGCTGCCCAACCATATCATCTTATCCGCTATTTCAGGCGACCAGTCATATTTTTCCCGGCATTTTTTCCGGATATCATTGATCATTTCATCTTCCAACGGCTCATCTGACCACCGCAGTTTGTGCAGTTTTCGGTGAAACAGATTCGTAGCCAGAAAACTCAGCGGGGTATAAAAATGATCCTGCAACCGCTTGATACTGTAATCCACAGAGATATCATCCAGGTCAGAAAAGATAGCCAGCAATTCTTCCGGCTTATCCCTGAAATCCTGGATCGTAACTTTCCTGGATAAAAAGAATTCAAGTTCGGGCGCCAGGTATCCGGTTCGCTCAGTTGGATCCTGCTCCCGAAGTAGTCGTATGATGGCCTTGGCCATCAGTTCGGCAGCAAGTGCCGTTTTGTGGAGATAGACCTGCCAATACATGATACGTCGCGCTACCAGGAATTTTTCAATGCTATACAGGCCCTTTTCTTCAACCACCAGCTTGTTGTCAACCACCCTCAGCATCCGAAGGATACGGTCATGTCCAACCACGCCTTCAGCCACACCGGTGTAAAAACTGTCTCTTGACAAATAATCCAGCCTGTCCAGATCCAATTGCCCGCTGATCAGTTGGTGGAAAAAGGGCCGTGGATATTTACCGGTAAACATATCGTAAGCCAGGTCAAGCTGGGGCCCCAGGGTCTTGGCAAACTGGAGCATGATCATTTTGCCAATGGCTTCATGGTCGGCATCAATGATGAGCCGCTCAAGCGCATGGCTGTAAGGACTGTGCCCTATATCATGCAGTAAGACCGCAATCAAAGCAGCTTCCTCTTCCTTTTCAGAGATATCCGTTTGTTTGGACTTTAGTTCATCAATCGCCATGCCCATCAGGTGCATAGCCCCGAGGGCATGGTGAAAGCGGGTATGTTGTGACCCGGGATAGACCAGGTGGGTGAGCCCGGTCTGCTTGATACGGCGCAGCCGCTGGAACAAAGGATGCTCTATGAGGTCAAAAATGAGTGGGGTCCTGATATGGATCAGGCCGTAGACCGGATCATTTATGAGCTTCATTTTGTTCATACTGCAAAGATTGGGAAAATATCAGCCCGTCGGGTATCGTTGGATACTTTCGTTATCAATTGAACCATTACCTTCAAGCATTGTACTAATACGTATGGACAGGATAAAAATACTTTGGGCGGACGATGAAATCGATTTGCTGAAACCGCAACTGTTCTTCCTCGAGAAGAAGGGATATAACGTCACGACGGTCTCAAATGGCCATGATGCCATCGATGAGTTTGAAAAGGCAGGCGATGTAGACATTGTCTTCCTGGATGAAAGTATGCCCGGCCTTTCAGGACTTGAGACCATGACACGCCTGAAAGCCATAAAGCCTTCTCTTCCGATCGTCATGATCACCAAGAATGAAGCGGAGAATATCATGGAGGAAGCGCTCGGCTCACAGATCGATGATTATCTCATCAAACCTGTCAATCCAAACCAGATCCTCCTGACACTAAAGAAAATCGTTGATAATAAACGGTTGGTCCGTGAAAAGACTTCTTCTGATTACCAGGTGGAATTCAGGAACATCATGATGGAGATCAACAGTGGTCTCGATGTGAGCTCCTGGGCTGAAGCGTATAAGAAGATCGTCAACTGGGAACTCAAGATAGATACGTCCAGAAGCGAAGAGATGATTGACATCCTGTCGATGCAGAAATCGGAAGCCAACTCTGAGTTTTCAAAATTCGTAACCCGCCATTATCTCACGTGGATTAAGGATAAGGATAAAGCACCACTCATGTCACCGGATCTGATGTCTGCTAAGATTCTGCCACATCTCAATGACAAGCAACCGGTCGTTTTTCTGCTGCTAGATAATCTGCGTTGGGATCAATGGAAGATGCTCGAACCCATCATCACCGAATTGTACGAAGTAGAAGAGGAGTCTTTTTTCTATAGCATTCTGCCTACTTCTACACAATACAGCCGCAATTCAATCTTTGCCGGCATGATGCCTGCCGATATTGCAAAGAACTATCCGGATATGTGGGTGGAGGATTTTGAAGAAGGTGGTAAGAATATGCACGAAGCTGAATTGCTCGAAAAACAATTGCAACGCAAACTCCGGAAGGAAATCAAATGGCAGTATCTCAAGATCACCAATGCAGAGCAGGCGAGAGACCTGGGTGAAAAGGCGCTTGACCTGATGCACAATAATCTCATTGTCATCGTCTACAATTTTATCGATATGCTCTCCCATGCACGAACAGAAATGGAAGTCCTCAAGGAACTTGCCGGTGATGAGAAAGCCTATCGCTCTTTGACCTATAGTTGGTTTGTAAATTCACCTGTCTGGACGGCACTGCGTAAAATGGCTGCCCAGGGTATCAAGTTGATCATCGGTACTGACCACGGTACGATCCGTGTGAAGCAACCCTCCAAGGTCATTGGGGACAGGAATACCACTACCAACCTGCGTTATAAAATGGGCAAAAACCTGCAGTATGATATCAAGGATGTGCTGGAGATCAAAAAGCCCGAAGAAGCGGGCCTTCCTCGACCTAACCTTAGTTCAAGCTACATTTTCGCCAAGGAGGATAAATATTTCCTCTACCCAAATAACTATAACCACTACAACACCTATTACCGGAACACCTTCCAGCACGGTGGCATTTCCCTTGAAGAAATGATTTGTCCGATTATCAGGCTGTCGCCTAAGACAGGTGTACGACTTTAGGTAATTAAAAAATCTTTTATGTAGAGACGCGATTCATCGCGTCTCTACATAAAAGATTTTTTACTTAATTATAATTCCAGGATTTTCCTTCAGAAAATCCTGCCACAGCACCTGCGCCGCAAGAAAATAAATCTTCTTTCCAAAAGATCCTTTCGCCTTGAGGGTGATGAGAAAGACACGACCAGGCAATGTTTTCGAATCGCTGATGGATTCTATTTCGGAGAAGGGATATTTATAGGTTTTAAAGTAATTGCTCACGTATATGTACCGGCTATCCATATCAACCCGGTAAAACCTCCACAGCACCAGTTTGATAAAGGCAAAACCGGTGCCCAGGATGAGCAGGAGTCCAATCCAGATAAAGGGGTTGCCAAACAAGCCCGCTTTACCTCGGACAGCCCAGCTTAACAGGATCACAATAGAGAGGATGGTGGTCAGCCATATCGTGGGCAATGCAATGCGGAGAAAAATAGTCAGCTGAGAGGAAACCCTTTGCATGTTAGTTTGAATTTGCTTCAAGTGTTTCACTGGCTTCTTTGGCAGCCCGCT
>DATHZY010000012.1:0-2773 GCA_035458325.1 Saprospiraceae bacterium
ACAAGTCACCTTGCTGAGCATGGCTGCCTTGTGGCTGGGCCATCGCCGCGGCACTTTGCCGATTTCAAGATATCGTACATTGATATCAGCACTTGCCCGAATACCTGAGCAAATCGCGGAGACCCTGAAGGTAGAAGACCAGATAAAATACATCGCCTCTGAAATGACCGAGTACAATAATTCATTGTATCTCGGCAGAGGATATAATTTCCCGGTAGCCCTCGAAGGAGCACTCAAGCTAAAGGAAATATCCTACATCCATGCGGAAGGATATCCTGCCGCAGAAATGAAGCATGGCCCTATCGCCTTGATTGACGAAAACATGCCGGTAGTGGTGGTGGCCACCAATCAAAGTGCGTATGATAAAATCCTGAGCAATATCCAGGAAGTAAAAGCACGGAAAGGAACGGTGATCGCTATTGTATCTAACGGAGCTAAAGAGATCCGTAAGTTTGCCGACCACGTCATCGAAATCCCGGAGACAGCAGAACCATTTTCACCTTTACTTTCTGTCATTCCTACGCAGTTGCTGTCATACCACATCGCATGCCTTCGTGGCTGCAATGTGGATCAGCCGCGTAACCTGGCGAAATCTGTGACTGTTGAGTGAGTGGTGAGTGGTGAGTGGAAAAAAAATAATATCACATAAATAAACAAGTCAATTAACTAAAATAAATCATACTTACAATACCGATTACTGAATACTGATTACCGAATACCGATTACTGAATACTGATTACCTAAGAATTGAGCATTATTAACACAGAATAAAAAAATGGAAGAACCAAATAAAACAATAGGAGAAGGTATCCTTGAATATAACTCTGCCAGGGAAAGGCTATTGCTGCCTGAATATGGACGCAATATCCAGAAACTGGTACAGCATGCCAAGGAAATGGAAGATCCGGAGAAGCGGCAATGGTATGTAGAAACGTTGATCGAGCTCATGAACCAGATGCTGCCGGGCACTAAAACTTCTGTTGAGATAGCAGACAAGCTCTGGAATCACATGTTCTATATCGCAGGATACGACCTGGATGTAAAGGTACCGGACAATGTGATCATCCATAAAAAGGGAGATGTCTTTATGATTCCTTCCGATGATGTGGAATATCCCCAGAGGAAGATCCCCTATCGCCACTACGGATGGAATGTGCATACCATGGTACAGAAAGCCATCAGTATGGAGCCAGGTGTCAAGCGGGATGAATTTGCCAAGATCATCGCTTCCTACATGAAGCTCGCCTACCGCACATGGGGCAAAGAGCAGTTTGTCAATGATGAACTCATCAAGGCCGACCTTCGCAAGATGTCCCAGGGCCTGATTGATGTGCCTGACGATGCCAGTATTGACAGCTATAAGAATGTTACCTCTTCACCTGCTAATAACAATCCTCAACCGCGACGCAAGCAACACAAGGGCGGTTCGGGTGGCGGCCAGCAGCACGGCAGGAGGTTTCAATCCAATCGGCCATCCAATTCAAACAGCAGTAATAAGCATAAAAAGAGGTATTAGTAGGCAGTCAGCAGTCTACAGTGGGCAGTCAGCAGTCAAAATGAAAAGTGAAACAAACTGTCGACTGAAAACTGCCAACTGAAAACTGCCGACTGAAAACTGCCAACTGAATGAAACCGACTCTTCCCTGGCTGCGCATCCTTTGGATCACCTTTGTGCTTGCATTGCCTGCGGTCATCCTCTATAGTCTATTTACGAGAGTAGTTAAGTGCCCTGCATGCTATCTTTTTGAAGATGGTGGTGACGGGCTTAAAAACTATTATACCCTTGACTATTATGTCAAGCATGATGATGGGTTCCACTTTAGTGGTATGAATTATCCCTACGGTGAGAACATCATCTACACCGATAATCAACCAATACTGGCCCTGACCCTCAGATGGATTGACCAGCACGTCACTGATATGGATCGCCATATCATCGGTACTATGAATATGCTGATGTTGCTGTCTATCTATCTTGCGATCCTGTTTACTTATCTCCTGCTCAGGCGTTGGATGATCGGTCGCTGGTGGGCATTTGGTGCCGCGCTATGTATCATCTTTCTCTCACCTCAATTGTGGCGACTGCATGGACATTATGGCCTGGGGTATGTTTGCTTTCTTCCTTTATTTCTGCTCCTGCTTGATAAACTGATCAGGGACAAAGAAAAAAAATGGATATGGGGTATTTCGTCAGGGGTACTTATCGTCGTGATGAGCCTGACACACATGTATTTTTTGTTGTTAAGCGCGATCATCGTTTTTTCCATACTCGTTTTCTGGTGGTGGTACAATCGCAAAGACAGCATGACTGTGAGACGCATGGTACCGGCATTACTAGCCGTTATCGTTTTGCCAGGGATGTTTCTTGTTGGGCTACGGAAAGGAACGGATGATATAGTCGACAGGCCAACAGAACCCTGGGGTATTGATAACCATACAATCACTTTCGAAACTACCTTCTTCACATTTATTCCGCCACTGGATAAAGCATGGACCACCATCCTCAACCGCAACAAACCTATCACAGAACGTGTCGCGTATGTAGGCATGATCGGCCTGCTGATGCTACCGGCGATCGTATTTTTCCTCTTTAGAAAGCGGGAGGATGAATTGCTGATTAAGCACGTCAAAATATTTCTCTGGTCAGCGATCATTTCGTGGTGTATGGCAGCAGGCGTATTTTATCAAAATGGATTTAAATTCCTCTGGGAAGCGATACCTGTACTGAAACAATTCAGGGGACTTGGTCGCTTTGGTATTCCCTTCTACTACC
>DATHZY010000013.1:0-2443 GCA_035458325.1 Saprospiraceae bacterium
CACCAGGCAGGCGCAGGTGACCTATAAAGGACATTTTAGGAAGTACTCCCTTTTGCTCTGACAACCTTGCCTTAAACCCTGCAGCTAAAGGCAGAAAACCACTTACATCCGGATTGGGTTCTTTTTGAATAGTAATGTAGTTGGTAATCAACCTAAGTTCAAAATTGTCTGTAAGACCATATTTCCATAAACCGGCAGGATAGGCATAAATAAAGCCCGGGTCTGTATCTGTAATGGAAAATCCCATTTCCACCTGAAAGTAACCTTTGGGAACCAGAAAGGAGGTTTCTGTCTGATCCGGACGATCAGCGCGAATAGGATCCATGGCAGGCATGCTGTCAGCGACCATCATGGAATCAACCTGACTGTGTATTTCTGTGCTAAAACATACAGCACACAGTATTAAAGCGGCCAATAATTTATTCATAATTGAGTATTAGGTGGTTAGGTGTTGTTTTGTAAAATAAAGATATGCATAGATATAGTTTTGTTCCTCCATTTCAAAATAATTAGAGTGTTCTAATAATTATTAGAGATGGGCCGTTTTCAAATTCTGTAAAAAAGTTAGTTTAGTCATGGGTCATACCCGAAATCAAACTGTCAGGAAAATTCTGAAAGGAAACCGGCCGGAGCCAACGCTGCACCGCATGGTGACCGACGGCTGTAAAACGACTATCGGTACTGGCTGGATATGGACCTCCATGCGTCATCGCCGCACACACTTCAACACCCGTAGGCACTCCATTCATGATGATCCGTCCTGCCTTATGGATAAGTATATCGATCAATGGCTGAGTCTCCGAAAATTCATCCTCACCAGCTTGAATGGTTGCTGTAAGTTGCCCTTCCAGGGCTCCCGCTACCCTTCTCATTTCATCCATATTTTCACAGAGGACCATGATTGAGAAAGGACCAAACACCTCCTGGTGAAGTTGTGGATTTGCAAGGAAGATTTCCGCAGGCACTGTAGCTAAAACTGGTGTTGCGCGCAGTCCTTCTGATGACGGATGATCGTAAATCATGACTACTCCATTCAGTGCCCTGATCTCGGAGACTCCATGCTGAAAACTTTTATGTATCCCATGATTGAGCATAGAAGCTTCCGGAATTGATTCAAGGGCTGTTTGCAATTCTTTAAGCAAATCATTCGTATGGTGATCTTTCAATGCAATCATCAATCCCGGGTTAGTACAAAACTGGCCAACCGTCATCGTCATCGAAGAGACTAATTGCCCGGCAAGACCCTTGATATCACTCCGGACCTTTCCTGGTAAAATAAATACAGGATTGACGCTACCCATTTCTGCAAAGACGGGAATAGGATTTTCCCGTTGCTGTCCGAGATCAAATAATGCCCTTCCTCCTTGCCTGGATCCAGTAAATCCTACCGCCGCAGTCAGTGGATGTAGAACAAGTTGCCGGCCTGTGTGCATACCATCTCCATTGAGAGAAGAGAATACGCCATCAGGCATGCCTGTCTTTCGGGCTGCTTCGAGGACTACTTCTGCAACAAGAGCATTTGTGCCGAGATGCGAATCATGTGCTTTCACGATCACGGGGCAACCCACCGCGAGTGCTGATGCCACATCGCCTCCCGCAGTCGAATACGCAAGCGGAAAATTACTGGCGCCAAACACTACAACAGGCCCCAGCGGAACCATCATCTTGCGAATCTCCGGCCTTGGAGCAGGGGTTCTGTCAGGCAATGCAGGATCAATCGTGACTGTTTTCCATCCTCCTGAAATAGCCTCTGTAGCGAACATCCTTAACTGTGCACATGTCCTGTTGCGTTCGACGATCACTCGCGCCTCCGGATAAGCCGTCTCCTGCATAATGCGTTGAACCAGTAACGGGCCCAGGTCTTCTATTCCTTGAGCGATCTCATTGAGGAATTCTGCTCTACGTGCCCCTGAAATCTTCCTGTAAATGCTGAATGCATCATATGCTTTTCGCACTGCCGTATCAGTTTCTGAGACAGTAGCTGTGGCAAATGCCTCCGGCAATGTGGTAAGGGTGCCTGGATCTGCCGCATAGATATACTTGCCGGATGTAGCTGATAGTTGATAACCAATGATGTTGTGGGTGATCATTCGATAGATACTTTATAGATGCAGGTAATCCGGTAGTGAAGGTCGTGTGGCAATGCCTTCTTCGAGGATTCGGATGACGCGTTGGCGTTCGGGACCTTGAAGGGGTTTGCGTGGAAGCCTAACAAATTCATTACCGAGTTCGGTCATGTGTTCAGCGAGTTTTATATTCTGGACGAGTTGAGCATTGATATCCAGTTCAAGAATCGGAAGGAACCACCGGTGTATTTCCCTGGCTTCGTTGATACGTCCTGCCTTGACGAGACGGTAAATGGCTACGGTCTCGGCCGGGAAGGCATTGACGAGGCCTGCCACCCACCCATGTGCTCCCATCACCAGCGCTTCGATTGCGATGG
>DATHZY010000014.1:0-5118 GCA_035458325.1 Saprospiraceae bacterium
ACGCTAACTGCTAACTGCTAACTGCTAACTGCTAACTGCTAACTTAACACCCCTTTATGTGTCATAATAAAAATGCACTGCCATCAATTCACCCGTCGGCTTAGTCTTGCGGTAAAACTCCACGGCATAATCATCCTCCAGCTCTGCCTGGATAAACATCTGCTGAAAGCCATGATCACGTGCATACCGGACCACATACTCCATGAGCTTGCTTCCTACCCCTTTTCGTTGGAAATCATGCATGACCGCCAGATCCTGGACATAGAGGACGGGCAAGGTGGAATGGTACTGATCCAAAACATACGCGGTCAACCCGGCGATGACAGTGTCCTCTTGCATGGCCACGATCACAATGAATGAATCCTTATTTAATAAACGCTCCAGATAGGCATCATCCGGACGCGGGGAAGCCTCATACTCAAAAACTATATCAAACACATCCAGTAGTTGGGTAAAAGCTTCCAGATTAGCGGTTCCTAATATTTTAATTTCAAATTCCATACAACAGCATGAGCTGGCAATCAACATTGAAAATTAATTGCCTTTGGGTTAATAGAGGCGTCCTAAAGTACGGTGACACTGTATGGTATCCTGCAGGCGTATACCCCTTATTCATTTTATTCGTTTATATAACCAAATATAAGATGCCTCATGGATATCACCGGCGACCTCTGCGATTCCTATCAACCCATCAACTTATCAACTCATGATCTCATAAGCCTATAAGCTATATAAGCTATATAAGCCTATAAGCTATATAAGCCGTATAAGCCATATAAGCCATATAAGCCATAAGCAACCCATCAACCTATCAACAATTATTCAGGCAAACAAGGCCTATTTATCGTAATTTTACAACCAAATTCATACACAAATCCACGGATTATGAAATATAACCCTATCACCATATTCCTCCTGGCCATCAGCCTCCACAGTCTCCCGATCATTGCTCAATCGGAAAAAGAACCCGAAGGGCTGGGCCTGCCGGGCGACAACCTCGATCTCTATGCGGTGCTGGATATCTTCCAGAAGTCAAAGACCATCGAGGATTTTGAAAAGACCCTGAACGATGAAAAAACGGCGGTCAATAACCTCGACCTCAATCTCGATAACAAGGTGGACTTTATCAAGGTGGTCACCGAGCAGGAAGGTGATGATTTTTCATTTATCCTCCAGGTGCCTGTTAGCGAAAAGGAAACACAAGACGTAGCCGTCATCCTGGTCTCCAAAGATGAAAAGGAAAAAATCACCATGCAGATCGTAGGGGACAAGGATCTCTATGGCAAGGATTATATCATCGAACCACAGGCCACCGCCACGCCAGCCAGCACTGTCAATCCCGGCTACACCGGTGATGATCCAGTAACAGAAAGCACGCCGGCAACCACGAAAGTGGTCTACGTCGAATCCGCACCTATCGTCAAGTATGTATACTCACCAGTGTATGTCCCCTATTATCCACCCTACTATTATGGCTATTATCCACCCTACTATAATCCATTTATCGTCCCGATTGCTTTTGGAATTTATTGGAGCAATCATTATCACTATCATGGACATGGTTACGGATACGGACATACGACTGTAATCATCAATCACAATCATTATCACAATTACAATAACCACCGCAATTACTCCAACACCGTTGTCAACAACAGGAACAATGGCAACTATAAAAATAATGTTGGATCACCCAGGGCTTCAACAGGAGCATCACCATCTACACGTCCTTCAACTGGTACATCGCCTTCTACACGTCCTTCGACAGGAGCATCCACCCGACCAACGACAGGCACGACACCTTCCACGCGGCCATCTCCATCCACCAAGCCTTCGACAGGAACATCTCCATCCACTCGACCCTCAACGTCTCCTTCGACACGACCTGCAACATCTCCATCCACCCGACCATCAACCTCTCCATCTACACGACCATCAACCACACCTGCGACAAGACCCTCCACAGCTCCTTCGACACGACCTTCCAGCCCTTCATCCATGGGTCCTTCCCGCACGATGCATAGCAGTGGTGGATACAGTGGCGCGTCAAGGAGCAGTAGTGCACCAAGGGCAGGCGGTTATAGCGGTGGCGGCGGCAGACGACGTTAATTAAGGGATTTGAATCCTTAGCTGCACAAAAGTTTTATAAGCAAAATAAAAGAGGGGCTGCCGGGAAACACATTCCAGGCAGCCCCTCTTTTAAAGTTGAATCACTTACTTCAATGGCTGGTCAGATGCACTCATATCCCGCACACAAACATATTTTCCATCCCTCTTTTCAAACAAGCTCATGTAGTTACCTGAATTGATCGGTGTGTTGGTCGAATCCACCACGGTGAAGTAACCAACTTCAAGGACCAGGTTGGCGTCACCGGATACAAAGACTTCGTTAGTCTTAAAGGATATTTTATTGGTATTGTTGACCAGGTCAGACTTCAGGAATTCAACGATAGCAGGCTTGCCCACGATCGCCGGTGTATTCTGGAAAAAGGTAACGGCATCATCTGCATAATACCCTATATCCTTGACTTCTCCGCCATTGTAGACGGCAGCAAACTCATCTTCCTTGGCCTGGATTTCCTTCTTGATCTGCTCCTTGTCTATCACCACTGCCGGCTCCGCTGTCTTTCCTGCGCAGGAAATCAGCAAGGATAGCATGCAGAAGAATCCTGTTGATTTTATCAGTATGTATTTCATCTTCCTATTGTTTTTATTTGCTTTATAAATCGGTAACCTAAAGGTATTAATTAGGATTCTAAAAAGGATACCCTATCGCGATATTGATCGCAGGCCTCCAGAAGTTAAATCCACCCGCCCAACGATCTCCTTCCGCCAGATAGGGCGTGCGCAGGGTATACGCAAGATCAACGCGCAATACGATAAAATTAAAATCCCAACGCAAGCCCCATCCGGAACTGATCGCGATCTCATCCAGGAATGAATCGAACCTGAAGTTGGCATTCGGACGCGAAGGGTCTTCGTTGAAGAGCCAGACATTACCGGCATCGATAAATAGAGCGCCCTTGAGACTGCCGGATAGCTGAAACCTGTACTCCAGGTTACCTTCCAAACGGATATCCCCAGTCAGGTCATTATACCCCTCCGGCGGGACCTCACTACCCGGCCCTAAAGCCCTGGCCACAAAGGAACGAAGGCTATTGGTGCCCCCTACATAAAACTGCTTGATATACGGAAGCACCTCTGAATTGCCTGTCGGCACACCAATCCCCGTGCTAAATCGCGTCACCAGACTCGACTCCTTTCGGAATACAAAACTGTATCGCAGGTCAACACGCGTGCGTATGTACTGCGAAAAGGGTACCCCCAGGAAAGTATATCTGCCCAGTGTATCCTTCGCCGCATTCGTGGCTGCATACAAGCCATTCAGGACATTACCGGCCACATCAATGCCTCCCCTGAAATAAAAATCATTACGACGCACGCCAGCCGGATTATAGGTATACTCATAGCCGGCGCCCAGGATAAACTGCTCATCAAAACTTCGTTGCACCCCCGGATTCTCTTCGAGATAATCAATAAAATCCTGTGATTTAGAATCCTCCGGCAACTTGGTAAACGTCGCCTCAAGGATGTTGAGGGAATGCTGCATCCGGTCTGTCTTGCTCCACAGGTACCCAAAGTTGCCATAGATGGAATTTAGCCGGTACAGGTCAAGCCTGTTGAAGAGATTGTATCCTGCAGCTACGCTGGTCTGCGGCAGATTTTTGTTGGTGCTTTTAAACAGAAACTTCGGAAAGAACCCAGGCATCAGGTAGTTGATATCAACACCCAACTGATATGCCGGATTGAAATCACCTTCGATGATCTGCATTTCAAACGACCCACGCAGGTTGATCTTGAGCAACTCCGCCCCTTTGCTGGCATTACGGTCTGTGTAACTGAATATCACCCCGGGCCCAAAATAATTGGTGGACCTGAAGACCGTATTAAAGTCAGCGGAGTAGGCAAAGCGTTTTCGCTGCGAGAGATACACCATGACATCTACCTGGTCCGACTCCGCAGCAGGTATGAATTTAAGATTAGCGTTCCTGAAAATGGCCAATTCATTGAAATACCGGATCGTGTGCAATGCATTTGAACGCGCATAGAGCTCACCGGGCTTGAGGAAGATGCCTTTCCGCAGTGCTTCAAATGTAAGCGTATTGGTTTGTGAAATCAGATAATAACTATCCCGCTGGATCGTATCGGTTAGTTTACTGTCCAATCCATTGTCATCATGGATGTATACATTCCGGATTGAATATGCCTTCCTTGATTCCGGTGGTGTTTCCGGCTTGATAGTAATCTCGGTATTGAGCTGATGATGCCCGGAGACAGAGTCGGCCTTGACAAGGATAAAATCAGGACTGAAATAAATATACCCCTGCTCCTTTAGTTCTTTATCAATCCGGATCCGTTCATTCTTGACGGCCTCCAGTGAGTATATATCATCTCTCTTGAGTAAGGATGCTCCTTGCAGGTCGCTTATCTTTTGCGCCAGATCATTTTGCGGCTTTGGAAAGTTAACATCCCCTATCCGGTAAGGCTCGCGGATGGTAATCGTGTATTTATACTTTGCCTTTCGCAGCCCCTTATAGATCGTATCCGTATCAATGGTATTGTTGAAATACCCTGCATGAAACAGCCTGTCATGAATGGCCGCAGCGATCTGGACCGGGTTGGTCTGTGAAAGCAATACTGGTGGAGCGATTTTATTCTTCCAGAATTTCTTAAGCTTAGCTGCATCCGAAAGCATATTGTATCGCGCCAGGGCTGGCCGCATCCAAAGAGTCTTATTATTGGGGGCAGGTTTCAATACACTATGCACAGCAGGAGTTAATCCCTTATTAACTTCACTCTTCTTGTCAAATTCAATCTCATTGCCCGTGAAGAGCGGATCAGCTGACGTGACATACCTCATCCCTGTGCATCCGACCAATGCCATGATGCCACCTAATACAAGGAGATATGCTGTTGATCTGATCATTTTTCCTTTCGCTTTCTTTTCTCGCCTTTATTAAACTCCCGGATGAAGATTAAGGATATACCCGTATTCCGGATTTCCTGGTAGACGATATCATAGGTTTCGTTGTTAAACAACTTAATCACTTTATCACT
>DATHZY010000015.1:0-4946 GCA_035458325.1 Saprospiraceae bacterium
GTATGCTCGTCGGATCGATCTACGGTTTACGCATCAGCCTTTTGGAATCGGGAGCCAATGTTGGTTTTCTAAAAATCAGATTAAAAAACACAGATTCGTTTTCAACGGGTGATCATCCCGATGAGACTGGCTTGCAGGAGGTGTATCACAAATCAACAGATTGTTCAGGCGGCGCATTGGTACTTCCATTTTATCAGCCATTTGACTGGACAGGCCAGAATCTCCTTGTGGATATTTCCTTCACGACTGAGAATCCTTCTGATGTACCCGGATTCGAATTTTTTGAAACCATCACAGCCGATGCGGCTATCGAATCTGTACCAGGAGCACCAGAAAGTAATTTATTTTTTGGCGGCACGGGTACGCTCGACCTGCCACAAAGTGCCATCGAAAATATCACCGATGAAATCACTGTTGCCTTCTGGGCCTATGGAGATCCTGCCCTTCTTCCGGCCAATACGCAGATTGTGGATGGTACCGATGCAGGAGGACAGCGACAAGCGACTATCCATTTACCTTGGAGCAATGGTGAAGTCTACTGGGATTGTGGTAATGATGGCACCGGCTATGATCGAATCAACAAGCCCGTTCCCACAGCAGATTTTGAAGGCCGCTGGAGTCATTGGGCGTTCACTAAAAATACGGTTACTGGTGTCATGAATATTTTCCTCAATGGACAACTCTTTCACTCCGGAACTGGAAAAACAAAAAAAATGGATTTCGATGTTTTCCGATTTGGACAATCACTGGTTGATTCAAATCCTTTCTTCGGTGCTATCGACGAAATCCAGGTGTGGGACAAAGCCCTTGATGAATCCACCATCAGCAGCTGGTTGTACAGGCATACAGACGCCTCTCATCCTCAATACGATCATCTCCTAGCCTACTATCAACTCAATGAAGGTTCAGGTAATATCGCTGGCGATGCTTCAGGCAAATCCAATGACGCCACGCTCACCTTACCTACCTGGAGAGAACCCCGGGGAAACCAGCTCTTTCACAATTTTTCAAGTACTAACCACATGCCTGTCCTTGTCTTCTTACAAGGTGATTATACGATAGCAGATGAGCCAACAACTGTTTTGGATTCTGTGGAAAGTGCGTTACATCAGGTCATCCATTATGGAGTCTCCGGTACGGATTTGATTCGCCTGGATACACAGTATGTCTATCCGGCAGGTGATCGCCCGGTATTTGATGAAAGTGGTGTTCAGGTTGATGTAATCCAGGCAGAAGTTGAAGGGACTATTCAGATCCAATCACTCCAATACTATGCTAAGCGGGATGCACGGTTCGAGCTTCTCTCACTGGTCACCCCTTATGGCATTGGTCTCGATCTCGGTCCTGCAGGCAAGACGTTCACATTTGATGTCACTGATTTTGGACCTGTACTGAAAGGCAGGCGTAAACTATCTGTTGAGTTTGGTGGTGAAAACCAGGAAGAACTTGACATCCAATTCTGGTTTATCACCGGGACTCCTGAACGGGATGTGCTCGACATACAGCCTATCTGGCCGCAGGCACGCGGATATTTCAATGAGATACAATCCGATCTTCGATTCGAACCAAGACAGGTTTCGCTGATGCCCTTCGCCTCCCACTACAAAGTCAGGTCTGCCATCACCGGTCATGAACAGAATGGTGAATTCGTATCGCGCCAGCATTATATCAACGTCAAGGGAGGTTCGCAAGAATTCCTCTTTGATGTCTGGAAGTCTTGCAGCAGAAATCCGATTTATCCACAGGGAGGGACCTGGATTTTTGACAGGGCCGGATGGTGCCCCGGCATGGCTACGGATGTGCATGAATTTTCACTGGATGGTTTTGTCGAGCCTAGTGAAACTGTCGAATTTGATTATGGGATCAACGGACCAGCGATGGGTTCGGCCAATTACCTGGTCAACAATCTGCTGGTCACGTATGGTGCCTATAACTTCAATCTGGATGCATCCATTGAGGCGATCGTACGTCCTAACAATACACATGTGGAATATGCGAGACTCAATCCGGCATGCAACACACCAACCATCCTGGTAAAAAATAGTGGTGAGGAATTGATTGAATCTGTGAAAATCAGTTATGGTACTACTCCATGGAATGCCGAAACCTACTTTTGGGTTGGAGACATAGAACCGCAGGCCTCCGTTGAAATTGTTTTGCCTCAGCCTCCCGCAGGGTTCTGGCAAGAGGGGGGAATATTTACAGCGACCATCGTTGAAGTCAATGGAGTCACCGATGGAAATGATGAAAACAACATCATGCAGTCGACCTTTGACCAGGTCAGGGTGTATGATTATGTGGATCCGGTACAATTACGCGTGGCAACCAATGCTACGGGTGGTGATTACTTCTATACAATCAAGGATGGCGCGGGCTCAGTGGTTCTGCTACGCAATAACATGGCAAGCAACACTGTGTATACCGATGACCTGATGTTCCCGAACGGATGTTATACACTCAACTTCAGGGACTCCGGTGAAGATGGGCTATCCTTCTGGTTTTTTCCAGAAAACGGAAACGGAAGCATGCGCATTCAACGCAAGCTACCCAATGGGAATGCGATTCCTGTGTATTCCTTCGAACCGGATTTTGGCGGTGGTGTACAATATGACTTTCACATAGGTGCTCTCATCTCTGCAACGGAAGAAACTGATCAGTCTTTTCAGCTCTTCAGCACCTATCCAAATCCGACGATGGATGAATTGAAAATTGATCTGCTCGGCTTTGAGGGCCAGGAATTGACTTTCAAGGTAGTTGACATGAACGGTACTACGATGTTTACGAAAACATATCGAAGTGAAACAGGCAATGCAACAACGGAAATCGATCTCAGCAAACTTGTTCCTGGTATGTATGTTTTGCACGGAACAGATGGTAAGCGCAACTGGGTGAGAGAGGTGGTGAAGACAAATTAAACCGTTAAAACGTTTTATTCCACCTAAAATCGTATCACAGCAGAAATCACGGAACCATCATGGTAAAAGAATTTGGACTAATTTTTCTTTTTGCTTTTGCAGGTTTCCTTTCCAGCCTTGCTTATTCCCAGGTATATTCTTTAACGGATAGCCTGCATCTTCCATTGGAAGTATACCGTGGGTTTGAGGGTGACTCAATTACACTTCCTGGAGATTCAATTGCTCAACCTATTTATACCTATCGAATTTACCATTCAAAAGTGAAAGTAAAGCTGGAAGAAGTGGGTGAAGTGTATGTACATCGCCTCGTCCATTTTGAAGGAGATCAGAATACTATTGAGTTATATTCTCGAAAACCTAACCGGGAATTTATAGATGGTATTAAAAGAGTTGGAAATTTCAGGTTGTATGAACATCAGAATTATATAACAGATTCCACCTACAGCGGTGTACCTAAGATTGAATTTGTAGAAGGTTTTAATTCGATATTGCGCACCGTCTATCCTCTTTCTGTTTTTAAAATAGGGGTTGAAAATGATTTTAAAATAAGTGGGGAAGAAAATGATCCTAACCATGTAGAAGTTTCGGTGAAGGATATTAAACGGTATGTTGATCCAGTTTTATATGACAGTTTAACTAATTTTCACAATGACCCCCCTTGGGGCTTTCGCGGTTGGATTCAATATCATTTAGAACCTGGGACAGTAACGATAAACCTTTACTTATTTGGATGGAATGAATTAGGGACTTTTGAATCCGTCATTTATGATAACCTAGGAAAGCAAATTGGTCATATACAAGATTATGGCGCCTACCCCAGAACATCACTTACTGAAAATCACCAATTCTTATATGTGAATACTGGGGGAGCATTAACAGAAGATTACATCGCTCCATATGTTTTCAGAATTTACGATTTACTTTCAGGAGAAGCCATTTTCACACGACGATCAACTTCAACTGAAATGGGTGGAGGGACAATACATCATACGAACTTTGGTGTGTTTGTTGTAAAATCTCATCTTGGTCAATATCCGAATCAGGAAACCTATGTAATCGATCATGATAAAAACCTAATGTATGCCATGCATAAGCACCCGCAATGTCAACCTCCCTGCAGCGCCATTTTTTTTCCGGACTATTTCGAGTGTCGCATGAGCAATGGTATAAAGAACCGGTTTAAGTATACCGATGATTTTGAATCTGTACCGTTTCCTGAATAACCCAGATCCTGTTCTCTTATTCAATCCATTCAGAGTTGTTAGCCTATCAGCATTTAGATTTCCATTGGATTCAATTATCTTAGGTTGAAAAAAATAACTCCAATGGAACCGCAAAAGATAATATTCATCCTGGTTTTCACCGTGACTTTAGGATCGCCCATGCAGAGTATTGCTCAATCCATATCGGATTTTGATGGCAATGTATATACGACTGTAAAAATCAATCAACAGATCTGGCTGGGACAAAACCTAAATACCAGTCATTTCAGAAATGGAGACCCCATCCCTGAGGTAAAGACTGATGAAGAATGGGAAAAAGCAGGAAATGAGCAAAAACCAGCGTGGTGCTATTATGAATACAATTTGGATCAGGGAAAGACGTATGGCAAATTATACAACTGGTATGCAGTAAATGATAAGAGAGGCCTTGCCCCGAAAGGATATCATATTCCTACTGTTCAGGATTGGAATACAATGTCGTCCTATCTGGGTGGTGGTGAGAAAGCAGGGGGCCAACTGAAAGAAAAAGGCATGGCCCATTGGAAAAGCCCGAATACAGAGGCTACGAATTCAAGCGGTTGGAATGGATTGCCTGGCGGGCTCAACTACAGCTTTGGAACTTTTGTTGGTGTAGGCAATACCGGATACTGGTGGACGTCCGTTGAAAATGGGGAAGTCACAGCCAACGTATACTCATTGAGTTTCGAAAACAGTACGCTATTTGACCCATTCCTCAATAAAGGGGTTGGTCTTTCTATTCGTTGTATCAAGGATTAGTCATAGTTTTGGCCCCATGAAACACACATGG
>DATHZY010000016.1:0-6995 GCA_035458325.1 Saprospiraceae bacterium
ATCACAAACCCTTCTTTACTTCCTATTCCCGCAGCGATACAAAACATCCTTTTCGGCTCCAAGTATTTTTCCACTGCTTCCATGATCTGCCTGTTGCGATAGGGTGCTTCGATCCAGATCTGCGTCGCATCATCCCGGTCAGCCCTTCGTTCAATATTCTGGATTTCATTGGCCAGGTCTTCTTTCTTGGCACTCAGGTAGCCATGGAACATAAACCGCTGACCTTCCAATCCTGATGCCATCAATGCCATCATAATACTGGATGGACCTGAAATAGGCACTACCCTGATCCCAAGCCGATGTGCTATAGCTACATATCTGCTCCCCGGATCTGCTATGGCGGGTAATCCAGCCTCTGAAAGCAACCCCATATCCTTACCCTCCAGCAGCGGCTGCATCTGGGCTTCCATCAATTTCATATTGGTCACATCCTCCGGCATCTCTTCGATCAGGAGGCTTTCGATGGGCTTTCCGGGTCGGGTCGAACTGATGTATCTCCTTGAGGTTCTGGCCCTTTCGACTATAAAATGGTCGAGGGAATGTAGTATACGTATGGCCTCTGCCGGTATACTTTCCAGCCCATGCTCGTCAATCGGGGTGGGTAAAAGGTAGAGTTTGCCTTTGAATCTGACCATAATGATATCTTTGCCGTCCTAAAAGTAACGGGTGGAACTGACATATACGATCCGGATTGAAGCTTTCGAAGGTCCCTTCGACTTACTCTTGTTCTTCATTGAGCGGGATGAGCTTGATATATATGACATTCCGATCGCCAAGATCGCCGATGATTTCCTGGGGTATGTGCATACCATGGAGAATCTCAACATCGATATGGCCTCCGAATTTATCCTGGTCGCCGCCACGCTGATGCGAATCAAGGCCAAGATGCTGATTCCCCGCAAAGAAGTGGATGAGCAAGGCAATGAAATCGACCCGCGCGAAGAACTCATCCAACGCCTCATCGAGTATAAGTCCTACAAGGAAGTAACAGAAGAGCTCCGTCGGAAAGAGGAATCCCGCTCAATGTCCTTCCCGAGAGGTAATGTTCAGGTCGAACTGGCAGCCCTTGCTGAAGAAGCCCTGGCTGATGCTGAACTTGAAAGTCTTACCCTCTATAAGTTATTACAGGCTTTCAAGCGCGTCATGGACCGCCTCGAAGAAGCCAAGCGGAATCCGGTGCACACTATCGTGCAGTACACCTTTACGATCCAGGAAGAGCAGACCCAGATCGTCAACAAACTGGTCTTCAAACCTCGCCTTGATTTTATCGATGTATTTGCTGCCTGCGAGAGCCGGATCCATGCCATCGTCACCTTCCTGGCACTCCTCGAAATGATCAACAATCAGGTGGTGCGTATCCTTTCTGGGGAGGGTATCAATAATTTTTGGATTGAGCCACATCTACTTGAAGAAATGACACCAACTGAAGAAGAATAGCCAAATTCTTTACCTCCACCTCTTACGTCTAATTTCCCAATTTGCTTTTTACTAAAACATCAATGCCTGTGTGTGGCTTCCATGAGGTAAGAATTGAAGCATCAATTCGAGCTATAATGTCACCACACAATTGACAAATTGGCAATAATTGAATCTGCTTACCGAATTATGATTCAGAAAAGAATGAAACTAGCCGGACAGTACTATTCAAAGATAGGCCCAACTTGAATTGGATCTACGAGTAATTAAAATGAGTGGTAAATGGAATACAATCCGTGATACAATACAGATTGCGGCTTAAATGAAAAACTGAAATGCATGCGTCGGCCTGAGATCTTCATACTTCTAATGATGATAAATTTAAATCCTCAAAATTTATAATGATTTAGCAAACACTATTAACTGATATATTCCAATCAAGTTTTTCGGAGTACCGTTAATAAGATAGTTTCTCTACTTTGCTGTAGCAAGAATTCTACAACCAATTTCTTGTTAAATGAAAAAAGGTTAATACTTTTGCACCCCATTAGAAAGTCAGGGAAAGCTTTGTTGAGAATGACTACAAAAAGAATTCTGCTAAGTTAAAAATTATTTTGATGTATTTATTTTCATTTTATTTCTCAACCTTGTTTTCTTTCTAATCGTATATATACATACGGACTTAGCACTCATCATTCACAATAAGTAATTCCACCTAGCATTTAATTATATGGGCTGTTTTACCTACGTCAATCGTATTCTCATTTTGTAACATATTTCTTAACCATTAAATTTATTTTATGAAATTTTTTCAATCCCAGCTGAGCTGGAATGCCCTCAAACCAGGGAAGTTTTTTCTTTTGTATTTCTGCATTATCGCATTGATATCTGTGGGAGTTTATTCATGTACTGAACATGATGAAATTGCGGATGCCGATGTCATCAATGATGACCAAAAGTTAACACCACGAAGTCCGTCTACATCCGGAGATCGAGTGTATTTTGATGATTATTATGACTTTCTGGATTATTATGGAGATCTAGAGTATATCATCGATACTTATAATGGTGATTACTTTGATTCAATTGTCAATTCGAGTACTTCTGTCCAGACACTCAATGATGTGGTTACAGCAACACCCGGTTATTTTGGGCCCATTGCAGATCCAATTATGCGTGCAGTAGTCAATAATTATAACGAGTTTCAGATTGATGATATCCTTGTGACATTAATTGATGATGATCAATGGCTTCTTTCAGACGTATCAAATGGTACATTAAAAACTACACTCCGAGGATTAACCAAGGGAAGTAGATTGCCTATTAGTAGTATTCCAGCTGGGGCACAATGGGCTTCACCTAATGACCTAAGGATGTCGTTATTCAAATTTTGGTGTGGATGTAAAGTGAATATTGAGGTTTTTAACTGTGATTCAATCCGAGTCTACGGTAGCTGTAGTGGATTTTTTGGGTCTCCCGGTGCTGGCGAAGTCACAATAACTTTAGATTTCAAGAATACTCCTGATGAAATTATTAGTGAAGATGTTGCTAATAATTTTGAATTTTTCATTGATGTAGATGATTTCAGCAACCAACCAGGTACCATATCTGTTATTGCAGATTCGAATTGTGATTCTGAAACAAATCCTTCAGCAAATGCTTATTTTAACTTTGATCCTGAGGATTTTGTTTTGTGCGATGATGACACTAGAAGTGAAATTTTCACGTTTACTGATCCAACTAATGCTGAGAGGATTCGAATCAGAGTTCATTATTTTAACAAGAATTTTACAACTAGAACACACAATGCCGAAATGTGGTCAGAGTCGTCTCCTGATAATGGTACAACTTGGAATAAATCAAAGGCCAATATGACCGTAGGTGTAGATGCAAATCAAAGAGACTACCAATGTGGTATAATTGATTCTAAAGGTGATGAAAAACAGAGGAACAATGAGCATCATATTATTGTCCGGGTTAATTGGCTTGCTAGCCAAATGTACCACTGTGATGACGATCTGATTGGTGAATTCCTCAAAATAAGAAGCAATATTACGATTGATGAAGATTATTCACTTAACTTTCAATGTTGTAATGAATAATTTGTTATTTTAGCAAAAAGTAGGAAGGAGTGCAAATGGCATTCCTTCCTACTTTTGCTGACTATACAGTTGTTTAATTTATAACTTACTTAAAAATTTATTATGAAGACTTTATTCACTTTAGCTTTTATATGTTTTACCATTTCAGCAAGTTTTGTTCTAGCTCAATCTCCAAGCTATACAATTGAAAGCTTTCAGGATGTTTATATTGAACTTGGTGAATATGAATCCATTCAATCGCCAACAGATTTTGATATCTTTTGGGAGCGAGAGTTCACTTTGAATTTTCAATTCCCATATTATGATTCAATGTATAATAGGGTAATATTTGTACATGATAATTGGGGGGCATTCACCGACGATGAGGATTTTTCTCTTTTTTTATTTGAATATTCCGACTTTGTTTGTGATGAACCATTTAGTCCTGATCCCGATTCTCTTATATCGGATATCAGGTATGCTCATGTTTCGTCAAATAATATGCAAGCTTTTGTTTTACAATACACTAATAACATTTTCTTTTTTGATATTGATAATGATGATATAGATACTTACATGAATTGGCAAGTTTGGCTTTTCGAAAATGGAGTAATGGAAATACATTTTGGGGAAATGCATATGGATAACAACCCAATTTATGAACCTGGAAAAGGCTTTTTCTCTTATGGAAATAATGGAGTAGACACAAGTGAAATTTATGGCCCACATCTGAGTATAGCAAACCCGAAGGATGAGTCAGATGCAATTGCACTCTCTGGAAGTTATGACGATTATGTAGTAACAGGCAACCAATATGATGTGTTGACAGTGATGCCTCCAGAGGGCTGGATTATTAGATTTAAACCAAGGTCCGTGGGTCTTTTTGAACCTGACTATAATATCGCTGAAGTTTCCATAAATCCAAATCCAGCAACTACATACATCAATATCCCTGAACCAGGTAGCTATATTAGTATTTATGACTTCTCCGGAAAAATTGTGTACGAAGGAATTGCGGATGAAAACAAATTCAATATTTCTTCACTCCCTCCAGGGATATATTTTGTCAGAATCTCTGCAAGAGGCCATTCTTCCATCGGGAAGTTTTATAAAGCTTAAAATGTTGGTGACAATGTATTTAAATAACGATTAATTTACTTGATATTATTAAAGTATAAAATTAGAATCATAACAAACAAAACATATGAGAAAGATTTATTTTGTTTTCATCCTGGTCTTGGCGTCTTTTCATTTTGCATCTGCGCAGTCTGCTCAATCCGTTTATTTTGAACTGGGTGGACCTGGAATTGCTTCCTTAAATTATGACCTTCGTTTTTCAGGAAGGGAAGGTGGATTAGGTGGACGTATTGGTGTAGGATATAGCAACATCGTGAGCAACGGCAGTTCAGCGGTTTATCTTCCGTTAGGTATCAACTACCTTTTAGGGAAAGACAAGAAGCACTACTTCGAAATAGGAGGAGGAGTAACACCTGTTTTCAACTCGAGTCCAGATGGAGACAGTGCTATAGCCGAAACATTTGCCCATCTTGTTTTAGGTTACCGATTTCAACCCATTAAAAAAGGATTTACCTTCAGAGCCTTCATGTGCCCGATTTATGGAAACGGCATTTTTATCCCATATTACGCTGGCATATCCGCTGGATATAAGTTCTAAAAGTATTACCATGAAAAGGAAATACTACAACCTTTTGTAACTGATGAAACATTTAAAATTTCACTAACCTCACTATTCCATATAGGTTTATTTTCCTTATAATTAGGTGCGTGGTGTAGGTAGCCTACACTTCAAAAGTTCTCGTGACCAACCGGAAAATCTTCAGATAATCCCTATACATTTCAGGGATATATTCCTATCTTTGCGCCACATTTTAACCCTCTTTTGGACTATAACTACTAGTATATCAATCTATTATGAACGTCGGTACCATCAAACAAATCATCGGCCCTGTAGTGGACGTAAGTTTTGCAGGCGCAAACAGCCAGATCCCGGATATTCTCAATGCCCTTGAGATCACCCGCCCATCAGGTGAAAAAGTAATCCTGGAAGTGCAGCAACACCTCGGCGAAGACAGCATCCGCGCAGTCGCCATGGATAGTACTGACGGTCTCATGAGGGGGATGGATGTAGTCGACACCGGCAAAAACATCACCATGCCAGTCGGCGAACAGATCAAAGGACGCCTATTTAATGTAGTTGGTGAAGCTATCGACGGTATCGGCCCGGTCGTGAAAGATGATCGCTCCTACCCCATCCACCGTAAACCACCTACCTACGAAGAATTGTCAACAAGCAAAGACATCTTGTATACAGGTATCAAGGTAATTGACCTTATTGAGCCATACTCCAAGGGAGGAAAGATCGGATTGTTCGGAGGAGCCGGTGTAGGCAAGACCGTATTGATCATGGAGTTGATCAACAACATCGCGAAGGGATACGCAGGTATCTCCGTATTCGCAGGTGTAGGTGAGCGTACCCGTGAAGGAAACGACCTGCTCCGTGAGATGATCGAATCCGGCGTTATCAAATACGGCGAGAAGTTTAAGCACAGCATGGAAGCTGGAGGCTGGGACCTTTCAGTCGTTGACAAGAAAGAACTCGAAAAATCACAAGCGACCCTCGTATTCGGTCAGATGAACGAACCTCCGGGCTCACGTGCACGTGTAGCGCTTTCAGGTCTTACAGTTGCTGAATATTATCGTGATGGTGACCTCAGCGATCCTGCAGGAGGCCGCGATATCCTTTTCTTTATCGACAATATCTTCCGCTTCACACAAGCCGGATCTGAAGTATCAGCTCTCCTCGGACGTATGCCATCAGCCGTAGGTTACCAGCCTACGCTTGCTACAGAGATGGGTATCATGCAAGAGCGTATCACTTCTACTAAGAGAGGTTCTATCACATCTGTACAGGCCGTTTACGTTCCTGCGGATGACTTGACTGACCCTGCGCCTGCTACCACCTTCGCGCACCTTGATGCTACTACCGTATTGAGTCGTAAGATTGCAGCGCTCGGTATCTACCCAGCGGTGGATCCACTCGATAGTACATCACGTATCCTCGATCCATTGGTGATCGGTGATGAGCACTACAATACCGCCATGGCCGTTAAAAATATCCTGCAGCGCTACAATGAGCTCCAGGACATCATCGCGATTCTCGGTCTCGAAGAACTCTCCGAAGAAGATAAGATTGTCGTTCACCGCGCTCGTCGTGTTCAACGTTTCTTATCTCAGCCATTCCACGTTGCTGAGCAGTTTACAGGTAAGCCAGGTGCCCTCGTGCCGATCGAAGAAACCATCCGCGGATTTAACATGATCCTCAGTGGTGAAGTAGATCAGTATCCAGAGGCAGCTTTCAACCTGAAAGGCTCTATCGACGAAGTGATCGAAGAAGGAAATAAAATGTTGGCTGAGTCCGGTAACTAAATTCAATCCGTAAATCATGAACCTCGTCATCCTCACGCCGGATAAAGAACT
>DATHZY010000017.1:0-7711 GCA_035458325.1 Saprospiraceae bacterium
AGGCGAAGTGATAAAGGCAAATTTCTGTCAAAACATGCCTTCTCACTTTTACTTCCTTGTTGGCTATTGAATCAATGAAGGTCTGTCTCCAGAAAAGTACTTCTCACTTTTCATTCCTTGTTGGGTATTGGATATTAAGTATTAGCTGAATCTGTCGCCAGACAGTCCCTATGCTCTCCCGCTTTTCGACTTCGCAACGAGCGGGATCAAAGCTGCGCTTCGATATGCCCTATGCGCTCTGCTACTTCGTCGAAGCCAAAAGCTCCTCCAAATGGTGTTGCTTACGTTCCGCCCGGTTGGCAATGCAGTAGTCCGTATGGAAATGATGCCTGCGCATAAAGTTGATCTGGATCTCGTTAAACCGCTCTACGGTCAGCTGGGGATCATAGTGCCTGAACTCCTGAAGCAGGTTTTTGCTGATGGGATAGAATTGATCCGTACCCAGATATTCGAGGTCGGCATCAGCCACTATTTTTTCAAGCAGGGTTTTCGGCTGCTGTGGAATCTTGGTCGCCATGATCATGCCGCAGACACTCCTGATTTCCGCAGCTGTAAAGAAATGTTTAGAAAGTTTCTCAGCGCACATTTCACAACCGATTTCTTCATGGTGGTGCGTCTGCCGGACAAAGCCGATGTCATGAAACAGAGCGGCAATCTTGACAAGGTAAAGCTCACGGCCATCTATATTTTCCTGGCGACAGATATATTCAGCCATTTCGATCACATGGGCCGTGTGCGCGGGAGAATGGTAAGTTAGATAAGAAGGTAGTTTATTTTTTAATATGGCAAAAACGTCGTCATGGAGGTCCTGGTATATACTCATGTGCTAGTGTTTAACTTTTTGTTTAATGATCCCTCCTGTGACTTCTTTGATACTCTGTATAAATATAAATGCGTTTGGGTCTGCTTCAAGGATGGCGAGGCGCATCCGGTGGATTTCGAGACGGGTGACGATCGTCATGACGATGTCTGTATCATGCTTGATATGAAAGCTTGCCGGCAGATATCCCCGTTCTCCTTTGTACACCGAAATCGCCTTGTTGAAATCATTGACGATGATACTCTTGATCAAGTCGTGCTTGCCGGAAATCACGGATAGTGCAGTGTATTCTTCAAAGCCATCAACGACATAGTCCGATATTTTCATGGCGGTGAAATAAGTGACTATCGAATACATGGCTTGTTCGGTACTTAAAAAAATCGCGGCGATAATAAACAGGGTCGTGTTAAATAACATGACAATTTCACTGGTCGAAAATCCTGATTTCTTGTGCGTGTAATCGGCCACGACTTCCATCCCATCCAATACACCTCCTCCCTTGATCGCCAGGCCAATGGCGAGTCCGACAAAAAAACCTCCAAAGAGGGCGACCAGGAGTTTGTCTTCCGTTTCAATTCCTGAAAAGGGTATTAAATAGAAACAGATGACGAGCAGGATGACCGCCAGGGTCGTTTGGATGGCAAATGTTTTTCCGATTTTCCTGTATCCGACAACGACAAAAGGAATATTAAACAGGATCAGGGAAATGCCTACCGGCACTTCCAGCTTTTTATAGAGCAGGATCGAGATACCGGTGACCCCACCGTCCAGGAACCCCTTGGGGAGCAGGAATCCCTTCAGCGCAAATGTCATGCACAGCACAGCACCCGTCGTAAACAAGACAGATTGTAAAGAGAAGATCCCCTTCCAGTCAATGGTATCGGTATGCGACATACGTAAATGAATGGTAAAAGTTACAAGCGGGTAAAAATACCCTTTTTAGACATTTCTTTATTCGACAGGGCTGTTTATCCGGAATGTCTTGTCTGGTATCTTTCCACTATACCGGTTTCCAGTTTGTTCCGGTAGCGATACCATATTGAATCATATTGACTTCATTCCATGGTATATCAATACAATGTTACCGTTTACTCAGTTTTCTCGATTTAATTGGAGCCAATGATCGGATATGTTCGTGTAAGGCATTATCTTTAATAGCATAAACCTCAGAAGGCAACAGATTAGCATTTCGCGCGGATGATCTAATCTTATTGCCCGGCAGGTTTATGGCCGGGAGTAAATTCCTCCTGTTGTCATTTTTTTTCACACCAAACCCAATAGACATGAAAAATTGGCTTATCCCTTTTTTCTGTAGCTTTTGCTTTTTTAATCAACTTTCCTCACAACAGTTTTCCCCTGTGGTCCTGTCAAGCAACGGTGGTCTTACCACTTCCGGCAACATGCAGCTTGAATGGACACTGGGCGAATTAGCGGTAGAGGGGCTGACCGGACAACCAAAGAGTTACACAGAGGGCTTTCATCAACCCACACTCGTGGTGGAACAGGTACAGATGGTCTATCCACCCATCAGGTCCGGCAGTGATCAGGAAAAGCAAACGTTGATCACAATCTCCCCCAATCCGGTAGCTACAGAACTGACAATTCGTTTTGTCTCAGACACTGATGAACAACTCTACTGCCAGGTGCGTGATGCAAACGGCGCTTTGCTATCCGACAGGACATTGAATACACGGGATGGCAATACCGAAATAGACGTGACAGACCTGGCAGCCGGTTTGTATTTCATCCATTTCATTGCTACAGATGACGGTGCTGTCACTGTTTTTAAAGTCGTAAAAATCAGATAACCCTCACCAAAATTCATATAATCATGAAGCTTTTTACACCACTCCTTTTTGCAATCTTACTGATCGCCCTGGACAGCCAGGGACAGAGCGTCCCACAGGGCATGAAATACCAGGCTGTAGCACGTGACCTCAAAGGCCAGGTAATGGCCAACCAGTTCATACAGCTAAAAATAAGCCTCTACAGTGATCCTGTCCAACGGGATGTAGCGTACATGGAAATCCATAAAGTATACACCAATGAATTCGGTCTATTCTCCCTATCCATCGGAGAAGGAATAAGTTTCAAGGGGAATTTTGAAAGCATCCCCTGGAGCAGCGCGGAAGTTTGGATGGAAGTAGCCGTACAGACTGATGATGAAACGGATTTCATCACCATATCCGATAGCAGGATGTTATCAGTACCTTATGCCTTCCATGCAGCAACTGCCAATGAAGTCATCGGAAGCGCCGGGGACCGGAGTCCGGGTGATCCCTATACTAAAATTTGGAACCTGACCGGTAACGCAAATACGAATCCGGCCCGTGACAAACTAGGTACAAATGACCTGGCAGATTTAGTGATCGTGACCAACGACATCGAAAGAATGCGCGTTCTCCAGACAGGTGATGTCAATATGGTCAACAGTCTCAGAGTCGGAAGGGATCTCAACGTCAGTAAGAATGTATATCTCAATACGGACACGATTAACGATCCACACAATGCTAATTACCTTCCAGGACAAACCATCAACTATGGAAATCTTACTGTTGAAAATCAAAGCAGCACCTATCTGACAGGAACACTAACGGTTGATGAACATAGTGAACTCAACAGTTCCCTCAATGTAGATGGCCTGGCCCGGGTTACCAATATGACGCAGTCAACCACCACCGGCAATGGTGCGCTGGTTGTGGATGGTGGTGTAGGCATTGCCAGGCGGCTCAATGTTGGGGATGCTACTCACCTGGCAAGCACCCTCACGGTGCAGGGAGCTACAACCATCAATAATACGCTTGGGGTATCCGGGATCACCACGATCACGAATATCACACAGTCCATATCCAAAGACATTGGTGCACTTGTTGTAGAAGGCGGCGTGGGTATTGAAAAGAATCTCTACGTGGGCGGCAATGCCAATTTTGGCGGCACCACTTCCTTTGGAGGCATGGTACACATTACAGACCTGACCCAATCTACCAATACGACCAATGGAGCATTGGTCGTCGATGGTGGGGTAGGGATCGGCAAGAACCTGAATGTAGGAGGTACGCTAGGGGTAAAGGGCACTAACAGTGGGTTCTTAGCCACAATTGACAATGCTGACGCTGGTACTGGTGATGGACTTGAAATCAAACTTGGGAAGACACACCCTGCATGGAATGGAAGTGATTACCTGCATCTCACCAGCCCGGGAGCAGAATTTTTTGATGATGCCATTGCCACAATTAACGGATGGATTGACGGATCAGAGGCTTTTGATCCCCTCGACCTGCTCGATTTTATTCCTGCAGCCTATATCGCCGGTACAGCTTGTAATCTCGTCAACCTGCTCACGGAACAATTGAACGAAAGCATCGGCCTGCCATTGGATATTTCAGGTCCTATCAATGATGCACTGGGTCTGCCAATTGATATCGGCCAGGAAATAAATTCAGGGCTTGGACTGCCGGCAGGTTTTTCACCTTATAGTGTCATCAATGATGTTTGCGATGTATGTGTTGATGATGATGATTTGCCTGGTCCTTTCTGGACGATTGCTCCAGCCTTGCCAGAGAATATCCTCGTGATTCCAGCTATTCCAGCGTTTGAATTACCGGCGATTCCGGAGATACCTGTTTGTGATGAGCTCCCCAGCTTTACATTACCGGTCATTAGTTTTGTAGATGTGGACAACTCACTCGATAATGAAAATCAGTTTATAAGCTTCAAGGATGTTGACAACCGCGAACTGGGTTCCATTCGTGCCCAATCTGTATCAGACTGGCAGGTGAATTTTTTTAACGGAGCTTATATTGTAGGGATCCTGGCTTCTGTAGTCGGTATTGATTTTGTCGGTGGCATCGTTGGTGCTATTTCTGAATTTACCAATATAGCAGATGCCTATAATTCGATTGGTGTAGAGTATGCTTCCGGAAATGGTGACTATGCAGAATGGCTTGAGCGCATCAATCCTGCGGAAGTGATCACAGAAGGAGATATCGTCGGTGTAATGGCAGGTAAGATCACCAAGGACCTGACAAAAGCTGAACAGGTTATGGCGGTGTCCAGCAATCCGATTGTACTGGGAAATACACCTAAGGCAGGTATGGAAGGCACAGGCAATAAGATTGCATTTATGGGCCAGATTCCTGTCAAGGTGCAGGGACCGGTAAGTTCAGGTGATTATATCGTCGGCAATACATCTACTCCGGGTTATGGAGTGGCAGTGAACCCTTCTAAACTAACCCAGGCGCAGGCCATGCTCGTGGTTGGTCGTGCATGGGATACCAATTTGAAGGCAGGTCCTAAAATGATCAATACAGTAATAGGCGTGGACAACGGGCAATTCCTTAAAGTCCTTCAGGACAATCAATCAGAATTACAATCCAGCAGATCTCAAGTCTCAGAACTTGAATCCCGCGTCAAACAACTCGAATCCAAAATGGAAGTGATCATCAGTGCATTACCCGGATTCTATGAAGTCTCCAATAAGATGGGAAAAAGTATAGAGCCAAAGCAACAAGATTGAAACAATACGTAATGTGAATCATCAGGCATGCAGACAGGTATATCCTGCCGCGAATGAACTGATACAGACATGGGTGCCTGACACAGATTAAACATTTTTGAGTCAAATCACAGAATAAATCCCGGAGGGTTGCCAGTGGTAACCCTCCGGGGTTTAAAGACTTCATGCAATCAATTTTTACATCACGTTTATGAACAGATTGACGAAATACATATTCTTTACCATATTCCTGGCAGCATGCGGAATGGATGGTATTGGACAGATTGATACACTGGCGATGTTTGGGATTACTCACCAGCAGGAAGAAGGGTATCGTAAATGGCTGGACAACCTGTATGAAGTCGGTGTCAAGGTGGAAGGAGATTCTATCTATATCACCGAAGAAACGAGAAGGGTAGCCGCTGATACGGCTTACCGGAAATTGATTTATCCGAAGATGTATGATTGGACAACCGCCAACGCGCTGTTTAAGCAAATGCAGTATAAAATTGCCTTCTGGTACCTGATCAATATCTATTACGCGGACATCAGTCAAAGGGAAAGTGTGCTTAAATATGTCCTTACCCTCGAAGAGGTGTTCGCGATGGACAAGGTCTTGATCAGCGTTTTTTACACCTATGGCCTGCTGGATCCCGAAGTAGCTGATATCGTCAATGGGAAGCCCGATATCCATCATCCCGAAATCGTAGAACAAAAACTAGCCTCAGTCAAGGAAATGGTGCAGTATATTATGGCCTACAGAGAGCAGAATGTAAAAAAGTAGATCTGCTTAGTTGTACTTTTAGGTCCATGAGACTTGCATTGATATTTGTGGTGGTGATCCACGGCCTGATCCACTTCCTCGGATTCGCCAAAGCTTTTAACCTGGTGACGGTCACGGAAATGACACAACCTATTTCCAGGTCTGCCGGCATCTTCTGGTTCCAGGCCGCGCTTTTGTTTCTGTTTGTTGCAGCCGGCATCCTGATCAGGAAGGACTGGTGGTGGATGCTCGCCATGGTAGCCGTCATCCTGTCACAGTTCCTCATCATAGGCAGCTGGCAGGATGCAAAGGTCGGAACCTTCCTCAATGTGGTCATCCTTTGCGCGGCGATTGTTGGTTTCGCTGACTGGAGGTTTTACAGGAGTTATCGGCTGCATGTACATGAAGCGCTTTCAAAGGCAGTCTCCGCGAGGGAGGATCTGATTACCGATGCAGATCTGCAGCCACTGCCTGCACTCGTTCAAAAGTACCTGAGGTATGCAGGGGTAGTCAATACCCCGAAGTTGAAAAACATCAAGATTGAATTTGACGGCGAGATGCGCGGCAGAGGAAAAGATTGGTTTCGGTTTCACTCCGAGCAATACAACACCTTTGACATCCCAAACCGGTTCTTTTTTATGCGCGCCAAAATGAAGGGTTTTGAGGTGCCTGGTTACCATCCCTACAAGGATGGAGTTGCAGAGATGACCGTCAAGCTCCTTTCTATATTCCCGGTCGTGCACCACGAAGGCGATGTGATGAATAAGGCGGAGACCGTTACAGTGCTCAATGACATGTGTATCATGGCTCCTGCTTCCCTCATCGATCCGCGCCTGCAATGGGAGGAAATCGATAGTCAGTCCGTCAAAGCGATCTTTACCAACAAAGGTATCACCGTTACTGCCCGGCTGCTCTTTAATGAAAAGGGTCAGCTGATCAATTTTATTTCGGATGATCGTTATGATGTATCTGCCACCACGCCACAACGTCTCCGGTTTTCAACGCCGATGAGCAATTATAAGAACTTCCATGGCATCAACGTCCCGGCCTATGGAGAAGCTATCTGGCATTATCCGGAAGGTGAGTTTGTGTATGGTAAGTTTTACCTGAAGGATATTCAGTACAATGTGAGATAAGCTATCAGCTATCAGCTGTCAGCTCTCAGTTTTTGGCTGCCTGCTATCAGCTACCAGCTTCCAGGCATAGTATGGACAAAAATAAGGGATTAATGTCGGGTTAAAATCAGTATCCCGGGGTTTCGGAAGCACAACGTTTCAAAGAAACGAGTGACTGTAGAACACAGGGATCGCTTATTGGCTTCAGCCATAATGAGCGAGGGCAAAACGGGACGAGGGCAAATGTATTGTAAGGTTAACTGCCGTCACCATGCACGATCTGTGTAGCCGTTTTTAAAGATAAAAAGAAGGAATGTTGGGCGTCCGTACGGACGTCCGCGTGCGTCAGATCAAAGAAATCATACTCTAAGTATAATCAGTGAAGCCGTTTTTAACGGCATGTAATTAAACCTTACTCAATTACCTTTGTCTAACCCACATGCACTACATGAAATACATAACTTCTGCACTCCTCATCACGTTTTTCTTTACAAGCAAAGCCCAGTCTCTCTACTTTC
>DATHZY010000018.1:0-3287 GCA_035458325.1 Saprospiraceae bacterium
GGCAGGATGTTTATCGAAGTGTTTGAAGAGGAAGCGCATGCATATCCTGCTGTCAAATGGCTTGGACAAGGCACCATTTATCCTGATGTGATAGAATCTATTTCAGTGCATGGCCCATCTGCCACGATCAAGTCTCATCACAATGTAGGTGGATTGCCGGATCATCTTAAATTGAAGATCGTTGAACCACTGCGCATGTTATTTAAAGACGAAGTGCGAAAGGTTGGTGATGCGCTCGGCATTCCCGCAGAGATTTTAGGAAGACATCCTTTTCCAGGTCCTGGTTTAGCTATCCGCATCATCAGTGATGTTACACCTGAAAAAGTAGCCACCTTACAGGAAGCCGATGCGATCTATACTGATATCCTGCGTAAGCATGGCTGGTATGATAAAATATGGCAATCAGGCGCAATATTCCTTCCCATCCTATCCGTTGGGGTGATGGGGGATGAACGGAGTTATGAAAATGCCATTGCCCTCAGGGCTGTCAATTCAGTGGATGGCATGACTGCGGAATGGAGTAAGATCCCTCATGAAATATTGGCGGAAATATCCAGTGAAATCATCAATAAAGTAAAGGGCATCAATCGGGTCGTATATGATATCAGTACCAAACCACCGGCAACCATTGAGTGGGAGTAATGCTCTGCTGCTATGCCTGGTGATATGCGCTATATGTTCATGTTCAACACCAAAGCGTGTTGTGGTGAAACCTACACCGCCTGCTGAACCACCTGTTGCCACGCAAGATGATGTCAAACAGTATGATCCTGATTCGGATTCAGTGATCCTGGTTCCCCGTGATGCGGTTAAGACTGATACAATAATATGGATAGAAGATAAGACCCCACCTATCGTAACAGATGCAGTTATCCAACCAGATAAGCCTGTAAAGCATGGTGATGCTGAAATTGCGCTCCTGATACCATTCAATGCGCTCAATGCGGAATTGTTTAGCGAACACCAGGATCCCAAATTGAACAGGTTTATTCAATACTATGCCGGTATTCGCATGGCAATGGACAAGATTGATTCCATCGGGCTTCCTGTGAAGGTAAGTAGCTTTGATGCTGATCCGGAGGCAGTACCTGTGTCCAGATTGATAGCGAAGCCTGAAATTAAAACCGCAGATGTTATCGTAGGTCCTTACGAAAAGAAAGATCTTGATATACTCGCTTCCTTTGGTCTTAAAAACGAAATCATGGTAGTATCACCATGGCTACCTGCTTTCTCCGGCGACTCAGTTAACCCTTTCCTGATACAACTCTATCCCGGCCTCAGTACCCATGCCCAAACAATCACTGAATATATCCGTGATGAAATGCGCAATAAGAAAGTATACGTGGTCACGAGAGACAATGCAGTCGAGCGCAACAGGGCCCAATTGTTTACCAAGACAGAAGGACTAGAGGCAGAGGAACTGGTGATCAAGGATTCATCACCTGAAATGCTCAATACAAACCTTCATGATTTGTTGTCTGATGAAAGAGGTACAATCTTTATCCTGCCGTACTTCCTCAAATCGGAAGAGACATTTGTCAATGCCTTTATGCGTAAACTCCATGCTGACAAGGACACGAGGGAGGCTATCGTATTCGGGCTACCACAATGGGTGGGCTATACCAACCTGAATGCAAATTACATGGAGAGCCTCTCCCTTCACCTGAGTATCTCCTCTTTTATTGATGTTGCCAGTCCGGATTATCAATACTTTAAGGCAGGATTTTATCGCAAGTTTCACACTATCCCTGATCTCAATGCTTTCCTGGGTTATGACCTGATGATGTGGCTGGCTACAAGTCTGGCAGACCATGGACAGGAGGGGCTGATCGGTCACATGGATCCACATTCATATGGCCTTGCATCAGGATTTGATATCAAACCTGTGTACAAAAACTCAACGGGTGCACCTCAGGAGATGAACGTACCGCTCTATTATGAAAACAGGCGTATCAGGATACTGCAATACAAAGGACAGGATTTCATCCTTGTCAAGTGATTATGCCAGGATAGAGAGGGCTTTTGCTATGCGTTCGGCAGCGTCCTTCAATTTAGCATCAGACGTAGCGTAGGATAAGCGAATGCATTTTTCGTTTCCAAAAGCAACACCGGAAACCGTACTCACACGAGCTTCTGCCAGCAGGTACAAACTCATGTCATCGGCGTCCTTGACATGATATCCACCAGATGAAGTTCTGCCAAAATAAGCGGACACATCAGGGAATATATAAAAAGCACCCTGTGGACGATTGACCAGGAGTAATGGAATTTGTTCGAGCAGACTGATGATGAGATCCCTTCGCTGATGAAAAGCTTTCACCATGTCCTTCGTAGGGGTATGATCTGACTCAAGGGCGACGGCAGCAGCTTTCTGTCCAAATGAACTGGCACCACTGGTCACCTGCCCCTGGATCTTCGTGCAGGCATCAGCAATCCAATCAGGACCGGCAATGTAGCCAAGTCTCCATCCTGTCATCGCATATCCCTTGGACATCCCATTGATGATCACGGTGCGGTCCTTCATGCCTTCCATCGAGGCTATGGTATAATGGCGGTCCGTAAAATTGATGTGCTCATAGATCTCATCGGAGACCACTAACACATGCTCATGCGCCTGCAGCATCGATGCAAGAGCTTGCAGTTCATCAAAAGAAAATACAGATCCACTTGGATTGCATGGTGAAGAATACAAGATAAATTTGGTGCGATCAGTTATGAGTGCTTCAATCTCCGCTGGCGTGCTTTTGAAGTCCTGTTCGATGGAAGAATTGGCGATGACAGGCACACCACCAGCCATCTTCACAATTTCGGCATACGACACCCAGTAAGGAGCAGGGAGGATCACTTCATCACCTGGATCAAGCAGCGCCATGCAAAGGTTATATACACTTTGCTTTGCGCCATTGGAGACGACGATTTGATTGACGGTATAATGGAGGTCATTTTCCCGCGCCAGTTTATTGACGATAGCCTGGCGTAGCTCAAGCAGGCCATTGACAGGGGTATATTTTGTATACCCATCATCCAGCGCTTTCTTCGCAGCCTCCTTGATGTGGACAGGCGTATCAAAGTCAGGCTCCCCGAGGCTCAGGTCAATCACGTCTTTTCCCTGGGCTTTCAGTTCACGGGCCATTTTGGCCATTTTGAGGGTTGCAGATTCCTGCATCTCGGTCACTAGTTTTGATAAGGGCAGGGAGGTTGGAAGACTATTAGCCATGTTGCGGGTATATTATTTAATTTGGGGGCTAAGTTACCAATCGAATGAATAAAAAGACCAAGGAATTAAC
>DATHZY010000019.1:0-6234 GCA_035458325.1 Saprospiraceae bacterium
AGTGCGCTTGCCTAAAAATGTAGTTTATGATAAGGGACGATTCAGGGTTGCTGATCACGGACAGTAAGCAACCGTTTTGTTTAATTAATTTGTTCATTAGGCTGAGATAGCCGGAATTCGATTTTTTGATTAATGAAGGCAGGAGGTGAAAATTTTTTTGGTAGAGGTTCAAAATTTTGAACTCCTTCTAAAAAATTTTCACCTCCTCCTTTTTATAAGATTCTATTTGGCCTTTTTCTTTTTCCCAAGGAGTTCAGGAAAGCTATCATATTCTCTCTGGTACGTAAGTCCGACACCCACTTTGTTTTTCCTTCCCTGCACCGTCATTGTATTTTCATTAAACGCCCTGATCTTGAGCCTGCCGTCTGGTGTCAGTTTGTAACCAAACGTCACGTCTCCTGCCAGGTATTCAGATGCATTTCCTATCGTCGCACCAGTCACGTAATCACCACCCACAGACATTTCAAGACGGTCATTAAAAAACTTAAGCGGGAGATCAAATTCGACTACTGTGGCATATGGATCTTCGAGGGGGTTGATCTGATCAGACGTAGCACCCTGCGTGATTGGCAGGTCAAGGTTCATCTGGAAGGTAATGTCCGACAACACTTCGCCCGTAGGAATCAGGTTACCCAACAGACCGCCCAGGTATCCGGACAACGTTGACGAAATCAGCTCACTCAATGTGTTGTCAATACCTTCTGTCAATAACAATCCGGAAGAAGTACCCGATGTCGTAGGTAGAAAGGATCTAGTGATGAGCAAGCCAACTACCTGTTGCAGCATCGCATTCTCATTTGCCCTCAGGGTGGTCATCTTGGAATTGGTATATCCCTTGAGTACGCCAGACAGCTCCGGGAATGCAATGTCAAAGGAAATATCCGGATGGAGAAGCGACCCGGTCAACGTCATGTTCAGGTCAACTTTTGTACGTTGCTTGGATTGCTCGTACAAATCTTTCTGGGCTTCCACATCTGTAATGTATTCTGAGATGAGGTTAAAGACAGGAGCCTCCAGGTCTTTATATTTTGCCTGAACATTGAGCGTAGCATCGTATGGATCTCCGTCCCAGATGATCTCTCCGCCTTGCTTCAGTTCAAACGGCTTTCGTATCACCCTGAAATTGGTAAACAAATAATCCCCGCGCTCAATCTTGTAATTGCCCTGCATAGTAAAATTACCTAAACGGTTCATTGATAACCGCAGGTTACCATTCCCCTGGCCTCGCATGACCTCACCTGTGTTTTCGTCAAAAATGAGTTCTACGATGGCATCTTCCGTGATCGTCATATTTAGTTCAAGATCAATGCCACCGACTCCAATTTGGGTCAGGGGAGCAATCGGAAGGATTCCGTTTTCCAGGAAAATGACGAAGTCCCTATCTGTTTGATCCGCGGCACCCGACAAAGGGATAAAGATATGTGTGCCTTTCGCGGTGGTCGTGTTGATGACCATTCTCGCATTAGCCACAGTACCAGAGAAGGTTGCGTACACAGAACCAATACCCTGTCCATAAAATACATTGTTCTCTTCCGAAGTCACATGGAGCCCCAATATTTTGTCAGAGCTCAACGTAGCATTCAAACCGAGGTCTCGTAAATAGCGATGCGTCAAACCTCCCTGTACTTTAGCCGTATTGCCTAATACATCATACAACACCGTGCCTGAAAGGTCAATCATCGTCGGGGTGATCGTGAACGGTTGGTCATGAAAAGAATAAGCCGCTCCCAGGTAATCAATTGTGGTACTTCCATTGAATACCCTTCCACTTCCATTGGGGGTCAGTGCATTAGTCTTTCCGGTGAGGCTGAGTTTCATATCGACGGAGCCTTCCGTATCCCTGATGTTACCACCCAGTAAAAATTCAAGGAAGTCAAGTGGAAACTCGGAAGCTGTAAGATCTAAACGCAGGTAGTTTTGCTGCTCCTTGGGAATGGAATTGATCGGCGGGAGATAAGCACCTACACCAATGAGTGAGGTTTCATTATTGGCCAGAAAGAGGTTGATCCGAACAGAATCTTTTGGATCTTTCATATTCGCTGTCAAAAGCAATTCTCCGTATGGAACATTGTTGATCTTCAGGGCAGGCAGGCTCAATTCAATCTCCATCTGCTGGATATCGTACACATTGTCAATTTCAAGGTCCAGCGTGTAGAGTCCGGAGAAATCAAACTTATCATTGATCCAGATTTCGTTGAGGTAGCTGATGTCAAATCCGGTTACAAAGGCCTCAATACCTTTGTGGTCAATATCATCCAGTATGATTTGCTGGCTGCTGGAGACCAGTTCGAATTTTTCGAGTGTAAATTCATTCTTCCTGATCTCCACTTTGTTTCCATCCGGGATGTTCCAATCATCCCCAAACATGGACAGGGCGATCGGATTGAATGAAATACTCCAGTTGCCTCCGTCCGGGCTCGCGATGATGTCCAGGTCAAGCTCATCCACGATATCCGCGAGTTGGTCTGTCTTGAAATTGACCTTTACACTATCATCCGTAGCTGTTCCCTTGATAAAGACATCTTCGAAAAACATTCCTTCGTTGATATCCGCCGCGATCAACTCGAGATCAACACCTGCGAGGCCATTCGTTTCTGAAAATGCAATCGTCGCACCGTAGGCATTGATATTGTTGTAGTGTAACTCGGGCAGGTACAATGTACCTCTTGTGGTATTTCCTACCAGATCGAGTGCACCTTCTGTTGTTGCATTTTTTACACGGAGGTTTTTAATGCCGGCCAGGTCAAACCAATGCCTGCTGTCATGCACTTCCAGGTTCCATTTGAGACGCTGAATGACTTCCGGCTTACGTGGGTTTGCCGGCTGGTCAATAGCCCTCGGATATTGGTCATGGAGATAGTGTTGCAACTGGCCTACTAACAGGAAGGGGTCAAACACACCGGATACCGTACCTGAGAGAACTTCGGATTGAAGTGTAAAAATCCTGTCAGCGCCTATTGAATCCTTTGCTGCGGTGAGATGGAAGGTATCCAGGTCGTAATCCACTTCCTTGATCGTCAAAACGATATTCTCCGCCAGTAAGGAGCCTTCTATCTGGTTAAATTTTCCTACCCGCATATCGACATCCACGATACCCTTGAGCGTCATGGGTTCCTTTGACAAGCCAAGTTCCCAAAAGTGAATGCTGTCAATCCTTGAAATAAAATCAAGCCTCGGCAGGCTGTCCCGCATATCCACTGTCCCTTCAAAGTGCATGTCCAGGTTGGGATCATTGATATCCAGTGTTCCGCTAAATAGTTTTCCAGTCACCTGGCCATCCACACGGGCATTATGGTAGATGTACCCTTTGTAACCAAGGGACGTTAGCCGAGCTGTGATATCAGCAAATAAAGATTGAGAGGCAAGGCCTACACCATCTATCACCCTTCCCGACATGGTCACCCGTCCCAGGTCAGGGTTGCCTGTGAATTTGCCAAGATCAAAATCTTCGAGGGCGATTCGGCCTGAATATTTTCCATCCGCAATACCTGATGCGATATTCAGGTTCATGTCAAGTGTGACTTTTCCCAGAGATGTAGTAAAAGTTCCAAAGGCCACAAAGTCATCCAGGTATCCATCAAAGTCGCCGGTAAATCTGACCTGGCCAAGCTTATCGAGGATAGGAGGGATTTTCATCTTCGGAAAAATTCCTTTCAATGCAGCGGAACTGAAGGCAGATTTCTCGAGATGCAGGCTGATGAGCTGTGATCCCTTGACCGCGAGGTCGCGCGACCTGAAATCTCCTGTGATACTCAAATCCCCCAGGCTGGCATTCAGATTCTTAATCTTTAACCTGTTGATATTGCCGGAGACTTTGCCCTGCAGGGTAATATCATTTGCGGCATTGTCTTTAAAGAAATCAACACTTTGAAGACCCGGCACAATGGACATCAGGTCATTGATGTTGAGTTGAATATTGGCATCCGGCAGATCGAGCTTAACCGAATCAACAAATGAAGCGAAATCCTTGTAACCGGAGAATAAGAAGGAAATAGAATTTTCAATATTACTTTCTTCGGTTTTGATTTTTAAAGCATCAAGGATGATTCCTTCACTGGAGATGGCAGCCTTGTCTGCTGCGAGTGTGTTGATTTCAAATCCGTTTTGATGCAACAAGTGCATGTCTATATTGCTGGCTTTAAACGCCCATCCACGGACCTGAAGGGAGTCCATGGCAATATCCACATCTTCCAAAAACATGTGTGCATAGTCGATTCCCTTTCCGTTGGGATAAAAGGTCAAAGGTTTTGTTCTGTTATCGGTAATGAACTGTGCATTGGTAATACGGACAAAATCCACATCCATGCTCCAGGTCTTACTGGTGGAGGCTGGGGCTACAGCAGGTGCGCCCGAAGGAAGCCTGGTGATCATGCTGATGCGTGGTTCATCCAGGTCCAGATCTCCGATATCCACATACTTGCCGATGAGATCAAGCGTATCTAACTCAATATCTGCCCGCTTGAAATAAAGACTCATCAGGGAGCCATTGACTTCATCATCCATACGGACATGAAGTGACTTAGCATTTACAGTTTTAAGATCAAGGACAAAATCGCCTTTGGTCGTATCCCTTGGTGGCATCAGGCGCAAAAGTGCGAGATCAAGATTGGTCAGGCTGTCGCCAGGAACCTTGTGGATGTTGAGTATCCCTGTTTCTATGCCCAGCTGAGTAATGGTAATCCTGCGGTACAGGATATCCCATATGCGCTTGTAATCAACATGCATTTGTTCAGCATACAAGAGGGTATCTGACGGATGCTCGGGTGAATAAATCAGGATATTGCGAAGGGTAAGGTCAGAGATCGGATTTATCGTAAACTCTTCGATGCTCACTCTTGAATTCAGTTTTCGGCTGATTGAAGAAGTCAGCTTATTCAGACCCCAGCGCTGGATCGGCGGAAAATGGACGAGCAGTACTAGGACCACATTGAACAAGATCAGGGCGACCACAATACGGCCAACCCAGAGAAAAAAGCGCTTCCGCTTTTTTTCTTCCGGTTGTTGTATCTCCTGGTCTGTTTTCTCCATTACCTCTCCAATAACGTTAAATAATATGTTGCATTGGTGTCTGCATCAATCTTTTATTTTTTAATTAACGCTTGCCGCGACAAGCTGGTTGTAAACTGCAATGGCATCCATGGCGGGCCTTACATCATGGACCCTCAAAACCGATGCCCCGTTTTGCAAGGCAATCATGTGCAATGCGGTGGTGGCCTCCAGTGTTTCTTCAGCGGGCCTGCCGATCGTCCTTGATAAGGTTGATTTTCGGCTCAGCCCTATCAACAGGGGCTTTCCCAGAAGACGAAAAGTACCCAGCCGATCAACCAACTGGTAGTTCTGCTCCATGGTTTTGGCAAAACCAAATCCGGGATCTAGCACTACTTCCTCGATTCCTGCCCTTTCAAGATCCTTTAGCAGATTGACAAAATACTTTAATACATCACTTACAACATCATGATAATCTGTATGTTGTTGCATGTTTTCAGGATTCCCTTTGATATGCATGGCAACATAAGCCGCCTGATGATTAGCCACCACACCTAAGAGATCTTTATCCCATTGACCACCTGAGATGTCATTGACCATCGTGGCTCCGGCCCTTATAGCTTCCTCAGCCACTTTTGCCCGGTATGTATCCACCGAAATCACGACTTCGGGAAACCCGGCATGTATCGCATCTATAACAGGGATTACCCTATCAAGTTCTTCTCTGAGTGGTATTTCCATTGCTCCCGGACGTGTAGACATACCCCCGACATCAAGGATGGCTGCACCTTCTCCGATCATCCGGGAGGCCATTTCCATTGCTTTTTCGACAGAATGATTGGTTCTGCCTGGTTCATAGAATGAGTCCGGGGTGGCGTTAATAATGCCCATCACTAAAGGCTTTGAGACCTCAATAAGTTGATTTCCACACCTTAACGTCCTTTTTAGTTGTTTTCTTAACATTTCCTTAAGCTCTCCTTTAAAGAGTATTAATCTATCTTGCGACAAAATTAAGCCATTGACCAGGACTCATCTCACAAGGTATGCCATTTCTGTGCTGCTTATCCTGAGCACAGCCGTCGCCCTCAATGTAGCGAAGACCATCAACAGGAACACGCAGTCCCAATCAACCGATCAAAAAGCCTGTGTAGAGCATTGCGAACAGTTCCTGCACTGGGACCTGGGCCTGGTAGGTCTTGAAAAACTCCTGATCAAACCCAATGACATGCTCGGCAATCTGCTGTCAAG
>DATHZY010000020.1:0-3124 GCA_035458325.1 Saprospiraceae bacterium
GGTGGCTATGGTGTCACTTGAAGCAAGTGACGCAATTTCTTCAGGACCAGTGTATTCAAGGTGATCCACAGAAACAGCTTGATGCTTCACACCTACCTGGATACCTCCTGAATAGTCCAGCTCATTGGCATGAATCTTTGGCTTGAGACCATACCTCGCACCAGCTTCAAGGATCTGGTCCGTTTCTTCTACGGTATAGAATCCTTTGTCACAGAATACATCAATATAGTCAGCTAGTCCCTGCTCTGCGATCTGAGGGAGCATCACTTTAGTCAGGAGGCGGATGTATTCAGGTCTGTTCGATTTATAAAGGGTGGGCATGGCATGTGCTCCAAGGAAAGTGGCCTTGACAGGAATAAGATTCAGTTCCTTTATCCTTCGGATCACCCGGAGCATCTTAAGCTCACTTTCTACCGTCAGGCCATAACCGCTCTTGATTTCGATAGCACCGGTGCCCATACGGATCACTTCATGTAGCCGTTCCGTAGCCAGATCAAAAAGCTGATCCTCTGATGCCACCTGGAGTTTTGCAGCTGAATTCAGGATACCTCCACCACGGTTGGCTATCTCCTCGTAGCTCAATCCTTTGATGCGATCGACAAATTCATTTTCTCTCCAGGCCGCAAAAACCAGATGTGTATGACTGTCACAAAAGGCAGGCAGGACCATTTTTCCTGAGCAATCAATCACCGACTCTGCGCGTTCAACCGGACACTCCCCATCCGGACCGAAACCTACAATCTTGCCATCCTCAAGCAACAGGAAGGCATCAGGCACGTCTTTGAATTCGGACATTTCACGGCCCTTCAATCGTAATACGCCTTCAGGCAGGATACCCGCCAGTGAGGAAATTCGTCTGAGTAATAAGGTTGACAAAGTATATGGTATATCATGTAAAGGTATCGTGCAGATCCCTAAAAATGAAAAAGCAGGAATGTTGGTTCCTGCTTTTCGTTATAATCTGAAATAATAGGGGGGCTAGATTTCAGACATTTTCTTGATAGTGGCTTTGATACCAGATCCTGATAAATCTTCTACAACTTTGGCAGCCGCTGCTTCAGAAGTAAATCCAGGCGAAACGACTCTGTAATAAGTAGTGCCATTCTGTATAGCGGTCTTAATCATATACTTTTCATATCCTTTCGCAGTCAGGTCATTGACAAGCTTTTGTGCATTGGCTTCTGAACCAAAATAGCCTGCCTGGAGAACAAAGCCCGTAGCCATTATTTCAGTTTTTGTCTCCGTAGGGGTTGCGACAGGTGCAGGCTTTTCGATGGCTGTAACCGGTGCCGGGGCAGTCGTTTCTACAACTGCTGTTTTGGTGGCAGGTTGCGTTACAGTTGTTGCTTTAAATACAGGCACTGGTTTGGCATCTGGTTTAGTTTCAGCCACAGGTGCATTTGGGTCGGGCCTCACGTGTGGGTTTTTCCAGTCACCTGCCCACTTCTGTTTTACATTTCCTTCATAATCAAGGATAAGCCAGGAAGGAGCTGAGTTGAGCCCATATTTGTCCAGTAATACCGCGCCATCAAAATCCTGTGCGTCAATCATCGTCGAGATGAAGATTTTCGTTCCAAGTTGGTCTTTTTCAAAGGAAGCCCATGCCGCATCACATTGGGAGCAGGATTGCTTTGAAAAGAAAATCAGTAAATCCTTCTGGTAGTTTTTAGAAGCTTCCCGGGCTGCTACATAGGAAGGGTAGAAATTAGGCGTCTTCATGGAACTGGTGTTCCATAGGAAAAGCAGGGATAATAGATACAGTTTCATGATATTAAAGTTAAACGTAATTTATAATATGCTGTAAATTATCTTTTTAATGAGCAAAAACCATACCAAAACCGCCGGGAAGCCATGGGTTCGGATCAGGAGACAAACCGTTAAGATTCAGCCTCAGATGTATAGAATTGCCTACCTTCGCCGTCCTAAAATTTTTGCCCAATGTCAAAAATACGCGCAGCCATTACCGGCATTTATGGCTATATCCCTGAAGATATCCTGACCAATAAGGCCCTCGAGACCATGGTCGACACGAATGATGAATGGATAAAAGCCCGCACCGGTATAGAAGAGCGACATATCCTCCGCGATCCTTCAAAAGCCACTTCTTACATGGCAACCGAAGCGGTTCAGGGTCTGCTGAAGAAAACCGGATTGTCTCCACTGGATATCGACCTCCTGATCTGCGCCTCCGTGACACCTGATTATTTTTTCCCGGACACAGGTACACTGATATGCTATAATATCGGAGCTAAAAATGCCTTTGCGTATGATATCCAGGCGGCCTGTTCAGGCTTCCTCTTTTCTGCTACCACAGGAGCAAAATTTATCGAGTCCGGTGCCTATAAGAATGTCATAGTTGTAGGGGCAGACAAGATGTCTACCATCACAGATTATACGGATAGAGCTACCTGTATCTTATTTGGAGATGCAGCAGGGGCTATTTTGCTGCAGCCCAACGATCAGGGATTTGGTTTGCAGGATTCATGGATGCGTGTGGATGGAGTGGGTGCTGAGTTCCTTCATATGAAAGGTGGAGGATCTAAGAATCCGCCAACCCATGAGACGGTAGACAAGAAATGGCATTACCTTTTCCAGGATGGCAAGCCGGTTTTCAAGGCCGCCGTCAAGGGAATGGCAGAAGCTGTTAGCGAAATATTGAAACGCAACAATCTGAGTCCGGACGATATTCGGTTTGTAGTGCCCCATCAGGCCAACCTTCGCATTATCCAGGCCGTAGCAGATTACCTCAAGTTCCCAATGGAAAGGGTGATGGTCAATATCCAGAAATATGGAAATACTACCTCCGCCACCATCCCTCTTTGTCTTTGGGAATGGGAAGACCAGCTTAAGCCGGGTGACAAGGTGATCCTGACCTCTTTTGGGGGAGGGTACACCTGGGGAGCCAGTCTCTGGACCTGGGCTTACTAGGTAAGCTCTTTTTCTGCGTTTCAAACAACCGTGACTAAGGCGGTCAAAAAGCCTTATATTTGCGCCCTCATTTTATCAAAGTTCATTAATCCATTCTTTATGGCTACCACAGCAGACATCAAAAAGGGACTCTGCCTTGAATATAATAATGATATTTATTATATAGTTGATTTTCAACACGTTAAGCCAGGCAAGG
>DATHZY010000021.1:0-7240 GCA_035458325.1 Saprospiraceae bacterium
CACTTACATTTGATCCCCATGTCCATAAGGTACCATTGGGCTCCAGTACCATTGAATGATTACCTCCAGCAGCCAGAGATTCATATTCATTGGCCCAGGATACCGGTTTTGTTGGCTCTACAGTTTCGCAGGATACACATAGTACAGCAGCCGAGACCATGAGCAGCGTAGTGAACATCCAAAAAAATATTTTCATATCGATGTTTTTTTAAAATGATTGGTGGAATAAAAAGCAACTTGAAACAAGCTGTGTGACGTGAATCAAAATAAATCCTGGTGCGGAAAGAAATCAATACTGATATATCATGATCGTTAGCATGACAATCCAGCCGGTTTGACAATAATCCTCACCGCTAGGTGAAGGGGATGTAATTATTACACATACCCCTCTTCCATTGCCCGTTGTAGCAAGGCAGCAGTGTTCGTCACTCCCCATTTGTGGATGAGATTTTGACGATGTGTATCCACGGTAGCTTTGGAAATAAAGAGCGCAGCTGCGATCTCCTTACTACTCATGCCCTTGCACAGACAACGCACGATATCCATTTCCCGGGCGGTAATTCCGTTGCGTTTAGGCAGGACTGCATTGATGCGCCGGCACAATTCGTAGCAAAGATTTGCCTTGTCAGGATGAAAGGTGATATCTACGTTGTTAGGCCTGATGGCAGAAACCATTGGCGTGACATCCTTGATCGAAACGATACCATAACTGGGCATCCCTTTGTTATCAGATTGAAGAACAGTCATCTTTCGCATCAAGTACCGGCGACTACTTTGAGGGCATTCCCACCGAATGAGAATAGAACTGATATAATCGAAAGGCTGGAGCCGGCATTCCATGGCAAACTGTGCTTTGACTACATCCATTCTTCGGAGATGCTGGAGATCATCTGTCTCGATATGCCTGATGATTGCCTCATAGCGCACTTCAACTGATCCAAGGTCAAGATGAAGGTTCTGTTGGTACACGGGTACAGCCGGAGCCGAATATTGGAAGACCATATAATAGTCGGGCTGAAGTAAGTGAACCAATGGAAATCCCGAGGAAAGTCGCCCCCAGGAATATACATGGGTGTGATCGTTACTCTCAGCAGGATCCTCCGGCTTAATTGAAGGGGTCGTTATGTTCTGCTGGAAATGAGGGAACAATTGTGGTGACGAAGTGGCTGCTAAGGAGACTGTTCGCGTTGTCATGATTTGGGTTGTTTATGGTTATAAATGAATACACCAAAGGTGGCCCGGGTGCATGTTCACCCTCCTGCACGAAATGCGCTAAATCAAGGATTTATGTTTCTTTATGTCTGAAAATAAATAGCAACATTGTTTCATATTAATTTAAATAATATATACAACAATAACATTTACTTACGATTACGTGTTTCACTCGGACTTTCTCCGAATTCTTCCCCAAAGCAACGTGTAAAATAATTTGGGTCAGAAAAGCCTACCTGGTATGCTATTTCTGTAATATTCAAATCCGGATCTTTAAGTAATTCCTTTGCCTTTGAGAGCCGGATATGCCGGATAAAATGCGTTGCGGACATCCCCGTTAATGCCTTGAGCTTTTTATGCAACTGGGTCCTGCTCAGGAAAACAGCCCTGTAAAGATGCATGACGCTAAACTCCGTCTCATCCAGATGTTCAAGAACGACTGCCCGGGCCTTGCCGATAAAAGGGTCTTCAGGTTCGCGCTGATCAATTTCAGATGTTGGAGGTACCGTTACCGTATACGAATACCTTGTATGTAAGGCATGTCTCCTTTCTAGTAAATTGTGCAACAACATGCGCAACTCCTTTTTATCAAATGGTTTTACCAAATAAACATCCGCACCACTCTCTAACCCGGCAAGCCTGGATTCCGGATCTACTTTAGCTGACAGCAAAACGATGGGTATGTGGTTAGTAACAGGATGATGCTTCAGTTCACGACATACAGCAAGACCATCCCTGACAGGCATCAGGACATCACTCAGAATCAAATCCGGAACCATTTCAATGGCCTTGTCTATTCCCTGCTGGCCATCCGTGCAGGTGGCAATCCTGTAATAATCCGCCAGACATACCTGGAGGTACTTGAGCACATCAGGATTATCTTCAATAATCAGGAGGTCAGGCTTATCATCAATCACTTCTTCCGTATTCACGATGTTGTCATGTGGAAGTGAGGGCATTAAAAAATTGATATTACTCCGGATATCCTCTTTCATGACCGGAGCACCCGGGTTTGAAGTTTGCCTGCGTAACGGAAACGAAATGGTAAAGGTGGTCCCTTTATCTTTAGCGCTTCGGACATGAATTTCTCCTTCCAGCATTTTGACCAATTCATACACCAACGACAGTCCAATGCCGGTTCCAATACCTGACCCTGTCAACTCATTCTGTGCCTGGTAAAAGCGTTCAAAAATATGTTCAAGTTCATCTTGCGGGATGCCAATCCCAGTGTCTCTGACTGTCAGTTCAAAAACTGAATCTTTATCCATATTCCGAAAAACGAGATTGACATATACATTTCCATCTTCGGGTGTAAATTTGATTGCGTTGGAAATCAGATTGGACAAGATGGTCATGTACTTTTCCTGGTCATAATCCATGATGACTTCGGATTCTTCGGCCAGGAAATGTAATTTAATTCGTTTAGCCAGGGCATGTCCTCTGAAAGCATCCACTACATAGCCCAGGTAGGAAACAATATCTCCCTGGACCATATGGATAGGCATGGAACCGCTTTCGATTTTACTCAGGGCAAGGATTTGGTTGATCAGATTGAGCAGGTTCCCCGCATTCCGGCTGATGACTTCTGAACCTTCTGTCGCCCATCGCTTAGGGTCTTCAGAAATTTCCGTGGCCATCCCGGAGATGATTGTCAATGGAGTCCGTAGCTCATGCGTAAGGTTAGTAAAAAACCTGGATTTAAACTCTTCCAGTTTGCTGATGCGTTCCTGCTCCCTTTCAATCTCACGCCGGGAGAGGAAGTTGCTCAGATTGAGGTTATAATCAAAGGCATCAAATAAGAAAGCGGTGGCAGAGAGAAAGGTGATTTCAAGAAAACTAACCAGATGCCAACTCGTGGATAGTCGCTCCTCCCAATGGAAGATGGCTACACTCATGACCAATATTGAGCCTACAACAAAAAGAATACGCTCTGTATTGGACATGGCAAACATCCAGCTGCAAACAAAAATATAGCCCAGGAACATGACGTTAGCACCTCTGTCGAGATAGACAAGAACTGATTGACCCAGCATAAATACTATGGTCAACACCACCATGCCCCATATGACGATCCCTCTTCTTAATCGGGTCTGTATTATCTTTTTTTTATGCAGTGTGATATGAATAGCGGGAATCAGAAATAATAAGCCAACGAAGTGGAAATAAAACAAAGGCAGGTAATACGGATTCGTATATAATTCCCCACTGGATTTCCGGTAAGCATCGAGGCCAAAAAGGCAAATGGTCAATGCAAATCCAATCCAGGCACTAGCCTGAATCCGGTCAATACATGCAATATCCTTAAAAGTGACGAATTCACGTTCCAGTTCCTTAGGCAGTGACTTGCGGATTTTCAGCATGTCCAGCCCAGCATTAATGCTATGGCCCATAAAGAGGAGTTGGGTTAAATTGTATGCAATGACTCCCAAAGTACGGCTATCAAGGGAATAGTTTATCTACTGAATAATCAGGAATTGTTGAATCGAAAGGACCGGGTCAACTGAACATAGGGCAAAGAGCAGAGGGCAGCAAAGGGCAAAATGCAGAGGGGCAAAACGAAGCGCAACGGAGATCCGTCCAAATGCACGGCATTGCATAGGGCAAAGTCAAGTCAACTTAATCGACGCTTCGCCCGCTCATGATACTCTATCAGTGGAAAGAGATCAATATCCGCCGCCCTCACTTTACCACTCACCGGATATTCAAACGGATGGTCGATATCCTTGATCAGGCGGACCATGTAGATAAATATCTGTGTAAAGAAGGCGACCAGGATGATCCCGGTGATGAAGTTTTCAAACCTCGTGATGAGCAAGAGGACAATTACGACAAGGGTCAATACCTCGAGGAAAGCATAGCCGGTGGATATAAAACTGGTGCGCTTGATGACAGTAGTTCTCGAAAACAACCTGCGCAGATTGGTTTGCTCCCGTTTCACCCAGGAAGAGGTCGAACCTATTTTTGTTTGTTCTACATGAAGGGCAACGGAAGTAAGTCCCTCTATTTTCCTATACACAACTTCTTCGGTTTCGCGATGCGCATAGTAATTGAGTATGGCCTCTGTTACTTCGTTGAGTTGCCGCCTCTGTGCAGGGAGGTCAAAGTCTCCCTTGAACCCGTGCGCGAGGACAACGGTATCTTCAATGGATTCAATGGTGGTAGCCATTTCCGCGGGAATTTTTTCACTCTCCTTATAATCCGCCAGGGTCCCGGCCAGCATAAAGCCGATTAAAAATATTCCTCCCGTAATCACCAGGTCAATTTCAGAAAAATGTACAAGCCCATCATATCCCAATCCATGCACAATACCTGCCTTCACCAATACTACCCCGATAGTGATGGGGAGTGCGGAGATCATCGGCTTCCATTTGATGAGGTTGATTTTCATGAGAAGTTGATGGGTTGATGAGTTGATGGGTTGAAAGCTTATGGGCTTATGGGCTTTTAAGCTTATAACCCTATAAGCCAACGCGTTGGCTGGCATAAAGATAGTTTTCTAGCCTATGAACTGCAAATACCTGCCCGCGTAGCAGTTGTTGGTGTCCTCACCAACAACCAACAGAATGCTCGCTGGTGGTGCGGACACCAGGCCAGCGGCAACGTATAATCTGGTAGCTGACAGCTGACTGCTTTTTAATAAATCTTCTTACCGAACCTTCCCCTGATTTCTTCTTCCAATGTTTCGCGGTGGTCGGGGTGGGCGATATTCATCAGCGCATACGCACGTTGCTGAAGGTTCTTGCCATAGAGGTAGGCCACGCCATACTCCGTCACTACGTAATGGACGTGCGCCCGTGTGGTGACCACACCGGCGCCCTGCTTGAGGAACGGCACGATTTTAGACTCTCCCCTATTGGTGGTGGAAGCCATCGCAATGATCGGCTTTCCGCCTTCTGACAACGCGGCACCCTTGATAAAATCCATCTGACCACCAACACCGGAAAACTGGTAAGTGCCAATTGAATCTGCGCAGACCTGCCCGGTGATATCAATTTCAATAGCGCTATTGATCGCTGCTACCTTTGGATTCTTCCCAATGACATAGGCATCGTTGACGTAGTCGGATTCGAGAAATGCAAATTCAGGATTATCATCAATGAAGTCATAAAGCGCTCTTGTACCCGTCGTAAAGGAAGTGATCACTTTACGCTTATGTTTCTTCTTGAATTTATTGGTGATGTTGCCACGCTTGAGCAGATCTATCACACCATCTGAAAACATCTCGGTATGTACACCCAGGTCCTTATGGCCGGTGAGTTGTTGAAGCACTGCATCCGGTATAGTTCCAATGCCAAGTTGCAGGGTTGCTCCGTCTTCTACCAGGGAGGCACAATGTTTACCTATCGCTTCTTCAATGTGTGTGATATGTTTTCTGTAATCAACTTCCGGTAGTTCGTCAGCGACCTCTACCATGGCATGGATATCATTGATGTGAAGCAATCCATCTCCATGGGTTCTCGGCATGCGGGAATTGACCTGGGCAATCACATATTTTGCATTCTTGACAGCCGCCACGGCGACATCCACTGAAACACCAAGGGAACAGAAGCCATGCCGGTCAGGAGGGCTGATATTGATCAAGGCTACATCGATCGGGAGGATTTTCTTATGAAACAATCCGGGTATTTCACTCAGGAATACCGGGATATAATTACCCATCCCGTTATTGACGGCCTGGCGGATGTTTTGGGAAACGAATACAGAATTGAAGTGAAAAGCATCCCGGCATTCGGGTTCTGCCAGGCACATATCCCCAAGGGTGGAAATAGAAATGATCTCCACATTCTCAAGCTCTAATGACCTCTGGCCCAATGCCTTTATAAGGGTATGAGGTGTCGCGGCACTACCGTGCAGGTATATCCTGTCGCCGGATTTTACGATCTTGATTGCTTCCTCCGCCGTCTTAAATTTTGATATTGTGTTCATTATTGAATGTTAGTATAGCGATGATAAGGTTTTAAATGGCAGCAGCAAAATTACCGCAATCACGGAATACGATCATCAGGCGCTGAAATGATCTAAATCAGCTAAAAAATCAATGCATTTCCACTCTGCCTGAATCAATTTACCTTCACGCCGTAAACAAGGAGATCGTGACACAGGACAATCAACCTTTTAAGGAACGGTATACCATTCAGGACCTTGAGAGTCTTTCGGGAATCCAGGCGCATACGCTCCGCATCTGGGAGAAACGCTATGACCTGCTGCATCCTATGCGGGCCGGAAACAATGTCAGGTATTATAGTCACAAGGATCTCCGGAAGCTACTCAACATCGCAGCGCTGTACCATCAGGGTTACAAGATTTCCAGGATTGCTTCTATGCCGGATGCGGACCTTGAAGACACCGTCCGGAAAGAAATGCTGGTGGATCACCAGGGAGATTATGCCGGCCATAGCCTGAGAATGGCGATGCTGAATTATGATCATACGCTGTTTGACCAGACGATTCACCTGTTATTGGCCCAAAAGACGTTCAGGGAGGTCTTCCGTACCGTCTTTCTTCCCTTCCTTAATGATATCGGATTGATGTGGCAGACCAGCGTTATCACAGTAGCACATGAACATTTCCTGTCTAACCTCCTACGCCAGAAAATCCTTTTCCAGATTGACCAGCTCCACGCTGTCACCGCGGACCCGCAACAAAAGGTATTTGTACTCTTCCTGCCGGATTGTGAAGTGCATGAAATCGGACTCTTATATGCACAATATGAATTGATGCTCCATGGATGCAGGACCATCTATCTCGGTCAGAGCGTCCCCCTGGAATCACTCTCCGATCTCCAGGCTGCGTTTCCGGCCATCATCTTCGTCACGTCCTTTACCATTCATCCACAAGATGGCCAGGTCGTTGACTATCTGAAAGGTGTCTCTAAAAACCTGCTCCGCAAAGGGGCTGATGAGCTCTGGGTCTCCGGCCGTAAGATCCACAACCCTGAAAACAGGGCAAAGATCAAAGGCATCAGGTTTATCTTGGGAGCGGACGAGTTTATTGAATCCATCAGAGCACTCCTTACCCCCCTATCCTC
>DATHZY010000022.1:0-4223 GCA_035458325.1 Saprospiraceae bacterium
CATGCGGTGATGAAGGCTACGATCAATCCAATAGCCAATAGCGCGATTTCGGTTTTGGTGAATTCAAGTGGTGTTTTGAGTAAATCATATCCCGTTGCAGCAAACATGGTCGGGACGGCAAGCAGAAAGGAAAATTCAGTAGCCTGTTTTTTATCAAGCCCATTGAACACGCCGCCGATGATCGTGGCAGCAGCCCTCGATACACCAGGAATCATGGAGAAGCACTGGATCAGTCCGATAAAGAATGCATGCTTGTAGTCTATGCTCTCTAATACATCTGTGGTGCTTTTCCGCTCCTTCACTTTATTGTCCACCAGGATCAGGATGATACCCCCGATGATCAATGAAATAGCTACCACCGTTGGATTAAACAGGTAAGTTTTGATAAAGTCATAGGCCAGGAATCCTATCACCGCTGTGGGTAGAAACGCGACAAAGAGTTTGTAGTAGATGGTTAAGCCTTGTAAGAATCGTTTTGCATAGAGCATGACGATCGCGAGGATAGCACCAAGTTGAATGGCGATTTCAAAGGTCTTGACAAAAGCATCTTCATGAATCCCCATGAGGGTAGAGGCCAGGATCATGTGTCCCGTGGAAGATACCGGGAGAAATTCTGTCAGTCCTTCGACAATAGCAATGATGATGGCTTGTAAGGTATTCATCTAATCAATTTGACACGGTGCAGAGAAGGCAGTCGGTAGGTGTTCGGATAGCAAGATTATGTTTTGAAAAATGGCACGACGATCATTTGTTCTTGATGGGCAAAGTATTTTATCCAATACATTCCATTGGACAATCCACGAAGATCAAATTGGATCACTTGCTGTCCGACTTCGGTATTTTTTTGCATCAGCACCTGGCCAAGGGTGTTCAGTACCTGAATTTCTTTAACACCTGGTGATGGGTCGCGCATTTCGACAAAAAGCAAATCCTGCACAGGGTTTGGATAAAGGAATAAACCAACATCCATCTTTCCTTCATGAGTGCCGGTGGTATTATCGGGGTAGAGTTGGGATTTTGGAATGATGTTCTTTGCCATCCGATTGCTGCTCCAGGCCATCCTGCATACGGCGCCACCACCTTGTTCAAAGAATTCGAGGCGAACAGGATATTTGATACCGGCTTCGAGCTTGATCGAACCTGTATATTCTGTCGGTGCTTGTGCTATCCATCCATTAGCGATGAGCTGATTGTCCACCCATAACCGGACCCCATCATCACCAGTCACATGAAATTGTATGCTATCCGTAAAATAAGGTTCCACAAACCCTTCCCATCGGACGATCCAGAAATCTTCGCCCAACAAAGCATTGTCAGGAGAGCCTTCGCCCCAGTTAAAATCGATGATAGTATCAATCCTTGTCAATAGATAGGGCGGATAATAGTTTGGATCAAACGGTGGGTTGTCATAGTAATAAGCCCTGAGTCCGGTGCCATCACCAATCGGAATGGCTTCATAGATGGCTGTGTAGGTCAGTGTATCATCGGTTGCAGGAAAGGACCTTGCAGGTTGTGTTTCACCATCACTCCATTCTCTGAATAAATACATAGTATCACCATCGAGAACAGAGGGCAAGACACCAATCTGCCGGACAATCCCAACGACACTCGTCACACTTACCGGTGATGTCAAGTAATCACTCTCGACATATACAGGCAGACTGTCAGGTGAGGTGATCACGTGGAACTGTGTCTTGACAGGATAAATATCCCTGGTCACACTTTTGTTGAGACCTCCTTCGTCTGTTGCATTGAGATGAATTCTGTACCACACATTATCAGAAGTCTCCCCGACGGATGGAATCATAAATTCACCTCCTGTGATGCCTGTGGTGGAAACCAAACCAGGATGTGTATGCACGTTGTGATGGAAATCAATCTTCCAGCGCATACCATTTCCATTCAATTCAACTTGCTCCATATCCAATGCCCTGCCTGAGAAGAACAGCGTGTCTCCTGCGCGATAAGTGCTACCGGCGATGGGAGTGAGGATTTCCGGCTCAGGACGTGTATTGCTAGTGACACGAAGCACACAGGTGGCGGATGTATCAGTGCCTGATCCATTGTCGACAATACAACGGTATACACTTCCGCTGTCTTGTAAGGTGGTGCTCAGGATAATGTATTCGGATGAATTTGTTCCTGGAATATCAACACCATTTTTTTGCCATTGATAGGCGAGTGGTTCGTCACCGGAAGCAGATATAGCAAAGCGGGCTTGTTCGCCTTCAGAGACCAGCAGTGATTGCGGATTGACAGCGATAAAAGGGGCACCGGAACCTGTATAAAAAATACGCCACAGGGTTCCTTCTTCACTGGCCGTGTTATCTTCTTGTGAACCTCCACCGATGCCGGCACGTGCCAGATAATACATGGTGCCATCAGGAGCCACCAGGAGATTGAGTGGTCGATCAATACCGGTTGCAAAAAAGGATGCAATACCCGGGACATCCGGATTCATATATTTGATATAACCCCTGCAATAGTCTGCAAAGAAAAACTTGCCTTCATAGATAGGTGGAAACATAGATACTTCCGGGTTGTAGAAAGCCGTACCAACGGCTGCACAACCTGCATTATGATTGTAGGAGAAAACGGGTTCCATGTAATTCTCCGGAGGTGTCTGGCCATTGACCGGTCCTTCGATGAGGGGCCATCCATAATTATGTCCGGGAAGGATTTCATTGATTTCTTCCCATGAGGCAGCCCCTACTTCAGTAGCAAACAATCGACCGGTACCAGGTTGAAACGCCATGGAAAAAGAATTGCGAAGTCCCAGCGCATAGATAGCCCGATATATCCCCGTCGTTTCAGTATAGAAAGGATTGTCTTCCGGAATAGAACCATCCGCGTTGATGCGGATGACTTTTCCAAGCAGTGAATTCATGTCTTGTGAAGCATTACCATTGGCACCATCACCGATTGAGACGTACAGCTTACCATCCGGGCCAAAAGACATGGAGCCTGCATTATGGACGGTACTGGCTAATGGATCGATGTCAAGGAGGATCGTTTCGCTTCCCGGCAATACATAATTGCCGTCAGCCGTAAACCGGCTCACCCGGTTGTGGTTAGCTCCTTTTACTGTATAATAAAGATAGAGGTATCCGTTCTGCTCGAATGCCGGATCAAAGGCGATTCCACTGAGACCGCGTTCATTATAGTTGTCAACTTCAAGAACAAGAAATGGATCAGGAAGCAATTGCCCATTGTCCACCACCCGGACCCTGCCTGACTTCTCGGTGATGAATATGCGCCCGTCGGGGGTGATAGCCATTGCCGTGGGATCAAGTTCCTGGGCCACAAGTACTGCCGCAAAACCAGGAGGAAGACCAACATCATGAGCCTGAAGTAACCCTGTGAAAAACAGGTGAATGAGAAGACAGAAACAGGAGGTGCGAATGGAGGAAATCATGGTCAATGATAGGAAATTTCAGGTAAAATTACAGTAAGGAGCATTTAACACCAGGGTTCAGCCCTCCCCGGTTTCAAAGCCGGATTCGACCAAAATGGTATATTTGTCAATCTGGACACCAGGAAATCATTAAAACTTTCACAAACCAACCAATATGCATAAACTCACCCTTTTTGCCCTTTGTACATTGATTTGTTCAAACCTATGGGCACAGAAACTAAACACCAAAGACTTTGATGTAGAAGCCCGTTACCTCCAGCTTCCCAACATCGGTCTCGATCCTACCTTTAGCACCTATGATATCAAGGTAGATGGGGATGCAGCGATGTTAAGCAAGTATGGCTATACGCTGATGGATGTCAAACAAGCCGTGGTACTTGAAGGCTATCAGCAAGTAGCAGGTGGTGGTAGTGTTTCTATACAAGTCAATGCAGGTGCACCGAGTTATTCTCCTATGGCCCTCAGTACGGTAGATAAGATAGGGAATGGGGCAACATGGAAAGAATATTCGTATTACCATGATGTTTCTATTACAAGCTCCTATAAGATTACTGATTTCAAGGGCACCACGCTCGAAGAAGAAATTGTGAACTACTCGGAGAAATTATCGACTCCTGCTTATAGGACTATAGATGAAGCAAAGAATGGCTATAAAGTGGATATTGAAATTCCCGGCAGACTCAATGAAAAACTAAAAAGTGTCCTAGCAAGCAACATCCAGGGCATGCGTAATCAGCTCAACTATGATTTTGGATTGCCGTCGAAAACATTTAAAGTCGCTTTCGAAACCCTGACTACGAAGGATCAT
>DATHZY010000023.1:0-3005 GCA_035458325.1 Saprospiraceae bacterium
CCCTGTTTACGAATGTGGCGGGTGTGATATTGCCGATCATCTTTGTAGCAGTACCAAAACTGAGAAAACCAAATTCCTTATTCTTCGTATCGGCCATCATGGTGTTTGCTATGTGGGTCAAACGTTACCTGATCGTCGTACCTACCCTGCTCACTCCATTGATTCCGATGCAGGACACACGTCCGGAATATATTCACTACTCGATCACCTGGGTAGAATGGGCGCTGACTTTTGGAGGAGTCGCCTTATTCTTCCTGATTTTCACCATCGCCGGTAAATTCGTTACGTTCATTGAAGTAGCTGAATTGCCGCAGGAAGAAAATGCAAAAACTCAAAACCAATGATCATGAAGAAAGAAATAGCTGAAGCAGGAACGCTATTCCTGATAAACCGTTGGTGGTGTCGCGCCGGCTTTATACTGGCATTCCTATTGGCCGGCCTATATCCTTCGGTTGCGCAAGATGCAACGGCAGATACGACAGCAACCCCGGCAGATACGACGGAGGCACCGGCAGCAGAAGAGGTTGAAGAGGAAACGACGATTAAGTCCAAGATGAGCCTGAGTGCTGATCAGTATCCGGATGGCACAGTTTTACTCAATGGTTTGTTGCGTGCAAAGATCGAAGGCTCCTATCAGAAGGTGCCGGACAAGAAGGTTGAGTTTTTTATATTGAATGCAGCAGGTGAAGAAACACCCCTCGGTGATACCATAACAAGTCTCGCAGGCCTGGCCAGGATCAAGGTGAGCAAGGCAGCCTTGACAAAAGGAGAAGATGGATCATATTCCTTCATTGCCAGGTTTGCAGGTGATGAACGATTTGAAGATAGCGAATCAGATCTCATCCTGAAGTCGGCTATGCTGACGATGGAGGCTAAAGAAGAAGACAGTACCTATACCTTGAGTTTGACCGCAGCGGCTGAAACACCTGAAGGACCTCTGCCCATTGTCGGAGCGGTTGTTTCTGTTTATGTCAAGCGGATGTTCAGTTCGTTGAAAGTCGCTGAAGGTGAAACCGATGATGCAGGGATGGTTGAGGTAGAGTTTCCCGCTGGCCTGGCAGGCGATGAAAACGGAAATCTGGAGATCACCGCGATGATAGAAGAAACAGACGAATACGGAAATCTAACGGCTACTGCAACGCAGAAATGGGGATATGAGGTGAGTGCTGAGATTGTAGAGACGCCCAGGGCGCTATGGAGTCCGCATCCACCCACCTGGATGGTGATCACCTTTTTTATCCTCATGGGGGCGGTGTGGATCCACTATGCTATCGTCATCTACAACCTTTTTAAAATCAGATCACATGGACGACACGCTTCAGGGAAAGCCTAAGCAGGCGTTAATGATCAACGCAGCATCTTAAAATGCCATAACTTTGAAACACATTTAATTCATTAAAACACAACATCATGAAAATGCGATTGCTTTCATTCTTAAGTTTCTCTTTTGTTATCATCATGGTCATGGCATTTATGCCTTCCACTGAGCAGAATGCCCCATGGCCTGTTCCGGATAACTATAAGACAATGAAAAACCCGGTCAAGTATGACAAGACCGCTGCCGCTGCCCTCTATTCCACCCATTGCAAATCATGCCATGGAAAGGAAGGTTTGGGTGATGGTACAAAGGCTGCCCAGCTCAAGACAAAATGTGGTGACTTCAGCTCTGCTGCTTTCCAAAAGCAAAGTGACGGTGCCTTGTTTTACAAGACACTAGAAGGAAGAGATGAAATGCCATCTTACAAGAAGAAGATTCCGGACCAAAACGACATCTGGCAACTTGTGCATTACATGCGAGGAATGGCAGAATAATCAAGGCTAAAAGAACATTATTGACCGGGCTTTTTTAAGCCCGGTCGAATGTTCAGCAAGTACGATCAACCTAACTATCGGGAAGCAGGAATCCTCCCGCTCCCTGAATTAATCCAACTCCGTGTCTACACCTACCCGACAGCGTTCTACTGGACTTCTAAAGCCCATGTGGCTGTTCCTCCTTGCAGTCATCCTTATCGGAGCTGGATGGAGTATCAATTATTTCTTTGCCCGAGAAGGCATATTGCGCCTTGAAGCCGGAAAAGCTAAAACACTCGTCACAGATGCCCCAGCGCACAAGAAGGATACAACAGCATCAAAAGATCTTGGATTCATCATCACGCTGGATTCACTGAGTATCCGGAGGCATACACCTGAGTTCGAAATAAAATTATGGAAGCGGGATAGTATGCCCGCCAATCCGCATGCGCAACAGGCTACGGCACCCAGGGAACTGGTGGGTGCATTTCCACTTGAACAGATGAAGATCCATAAAATCGAAGACACAGATCTTCGTTTCCGGTTGAATGCGTTTTATCCCAATTTCGAATTTGCATATGAATATCCTGCAGAAAGGGATACGATCAAACCAAGGGCGCCCGGGATTACGCTCGAGCTCAAGACGAAGGAAGGCACACCTATCGTGACGTTGCGTTCGGATCAACCGGGTAAACATACTATTGGTGACATCGTCAGCCTGGGGGCTTCATTGTCCTATTATTATGAACTGCCTTCAGATAGTCTTAAGGCAAAAGCCTTTGATCCTCTGAAACCAGGTAATAAAATCTTTTTCTCCGGTGCGGATAACAAGGTGTTTTTTGTCATTGATGGACTCATTGAGGAAAGAAAGCTTGAGGAGAAGATGTTTTATATGATGCCTGATCAGGACAGTGTAGGATTCACTATCCTGTATTCATTTCCCGATGCGGCATTGCTCCGGGCGGTTCCCTCTTCCAGGGGTACAGAGGTGCTCAATCCTGTTGCCCACGTTGAGATCTGGAAGGAAGGCGAAGGTTACAGGGACGCTTTTATCTATCCAGAGACCAGGACCCGGATCAGCGGCGGATTTGATATCCCCGGCAGTCTTTACAAACTGGGCATGGGGACCGTAAAAGAGAGTGAGATCAAGTATTGTGATTGCCAGGTTTCCATCCGGGAAGACAGCACACATGCACCCGTCGTACTCACCTTTT
>DATHZY010000024.1:0-3725 GCA_035458325.1 Saprospiraceae bacterium
CGGTTGGTATCAATGTATTTGGTTCGGTCGCCATCACAGAAAAAATTTCCATTCGGGGAGGATTTGATGCTAACTTCTGGAGTGCAGATGGTTTCTTTGAAGGTGAAGAACTGACCAACACCGGAATTGACTATAATGGCAGATTAACCCTTACCTGGAAACTGATGGAAACGCTGACGATGGAGGGTTTTTCTATGTTTCGATCGCCTACGTACACCGTTCAGGGTAAACTTCCTAATTGGGTAATGTCAAGCTTTGCGATCAAGCAGGACTTGTTTAAGCGCAAAATGGTGGTTGGTATCGCCATATCCCAGCCTTTCACAGAAAACAGGACCTTTGAAAAGGAATTGTCAGGTGATGATTTTTATCAGAACAACACCACTGTAAGACCTGTCAGATCCATCGGACTCACTCTGGGGTATCGTTTCGGCAAAATTGATTTCAACGAAAGAAGTGGCAAGAAGAAGATCAATAATAATGATCTGAAAGAGGAGCAAGGCGGAGACAGTCAGTTTTAAGAAAGGCCCGTCCGGGCTGGAAATGCCTGATATTTTAAAGACAACGGAAATTTCAATCAGTTTATCCTTTCCGGATAATGCCCAAACATCCTGAGATGGGGTACAGACAAAAAAAAAGCTGGGAGGTTCACTTCAGAACTACCCAGCTTTACAAATTATAATCCCATGAACATATCTAAATTAGAGTCTGGTACTTCTACCCGACTTTTCGTTTCTCTTTCGATTGATGATACAATAATCAGGAGATTACAGGCCCTGAACAAGTACAAAAAAACATAATTGTTACGGATAAAGTTTTGATATTAATTTTCTTCATAATATCTAAAACATTGATATATAATAATATCTAAAATTATAAATTGATTACGTACCTAGATTTGTGAAAAGACTGTAAAATTAATTTGGGGAAATCGATAAAAAATGTTGGAAAAAAATGGCTTAAAATCCCAGAGGAAGGTCAAAATGGGCTCTGGTAGGCGGAATTTGTGAGTGTCGTACTATCCGTCAGGGTGAGCAGGAAAGCAAGAATATCAGATTTTTGACTCTCGGTAAGGACCAGATCGAACAAGAAAGAGCTCTTATTTGGCGAATTTTTACCTCCACTGGCATAATGGTCAATGACTTCTTCCAGTGTTTTAAGGCTTCCATCATGCATATAGGGGGCTGTAAAAACAAGGTTTCGCAGCGTCGGGGGCTTAAAGAACCCGTTTTGACCAGCAATTCCGGTAATGGCACCGAGCCCGGGATCCTTAAAGCTCAATAAATCACTGGATTCCTGTAGCCCGTTGTTGAAATAGTCATTTGTCGCCAGTAAAGGGGCATTGTGGCAATGACCACATTGTGCATCAGGGAGTGACGGATCGATATTGAAAAACATCAGGTATCCATTAATTTCATTTTCTTCCAGTAAGATTTCACCTCTCAAAAACTTGTCATAGCGTGAATTGTTGCCGGAAACGAGCGTACGGAGAAATTGGGCTATGGCTTTTGCAGCCAGGTAGCGGTCTACCATAGAAACATTTTCAATTCCGAAGGCCCTTCGGAAATCAGCCGGATAGCGCTCGTGGTTTCTTAATTTTAATTCGACACTATCCCAGGATTCCCCCATTTCAATAGGGTCTTCAATAGGTATAAGCGCAAGTTCCTCCAGGGTCCTGGCCCTGCCGTCCCAGAATAGCCCGGAATAGTGAAATCCAACGTTAATGAGGCTGAGGGAGCCACGACGGGTGATACCATTTACCCCCTGGCTAAGGGCTAATCCATCACTGAAAGACAATGAAGGCTGATGGCAGGAGGCGCATGACACCGTACTGTCAATGGAAAGCAATGGGTCGTAGAATAACTTTCGCCCCAGCAGGATCCCATCAATCGTCATTGGGTTGTCATTCGGTTGCTCCAACGCAGGAAAGTCTGCAGGAACATCCAGTATATATGGAACTGGATTATAAGGTATCTCTGTCAAGTCTCCAGCCGGGACCTGTGGCTCGTCAATAGTATCGTGGCAGCTGATCACACCTGCCAGGAGCATACCCAAAACCCCCGTGTACGATAATGATTTATGTTGCAGACCTGATTTCATTTTATGAATGTCTAGAGGACCAGGCTGAAAGCGGTAGACAGGTTGTTGACTATGGCGGTGATGGTAGTAATATCGTCAGGACTATGGTTTTGAGGGTTGGCTTTGATATCAACACCTTGCAACACCTTCTTATAATCGATGACAACATCCAGGTTAGTCTCTATACCCTCTTCTATGGACAAGGGTATATTAGCATCGAGGATTCTGTAGAGTGCATCAGAGCCTGTATGTAAGGCGAATCCCAGATCTGTGGTTCCATTACCAAGGGTATCCAGGCGTCCTTCGGTTTTCATAAATATATAACTGTTCCATGGCGTCCAGTAATAGGCTGTATTGCTCAGGGGATTGCTGGAAGGAAAATCTGCGGGTTTCTTTGCATTGACATCAGCCGGCACCCCTACCCCAAACCGCATTCCATCATACGAGCCTGTCGGAACACCTGAAATAGTTAACGTATATCCCGCCTCAGCGGCGGTGGTATTATCAAATGTGAGATTCACAATCTCCACCTCATCGAGTAATTCTGCTGTTCCTTGTCTGAGCAATTGCAGATCTGAAATGATCATGCTCAAATGGGTAAACTCAAGGGATTGTCCATTTTCAAATGGAAGTGTGTTGAACATTCGAAGAGGTGCTTCGTCGTACACTGCTTTAAAATGAATCGTAACCGTACCTTCTGTCGCTGCGGGATCATCCTTGCAGGAGGCCAGACCCAAAAGCAGGAAACTGAAGAAAATGTAGTTGAGATGTTTCATGGATTTGCTTAGGTTTTGCATTAAAACTGTAACGCCTTGCGGTTTGAATAAGTTGCAACCATATATAATTATTGGGTTCTGCTTATACTCGTTGCAAAGTTAGAGATTATGGATTGACGAAAGCTGGCTGTGTCAGTACTAATTACATCCGCAAACCAAAGCGAATAATCTACAGTCAGCTTGAATTGGGAATTCTCTCCCGGGGTAAATTCAAAAGGATAAGCTAATGTAGAAATGGCCTCATCACTTATAAAGAGGGTGTCAAAGGATTCTACCGCAATATCCTGCTGGATAACCAGCCTGATGCTCTCCAGCGTTTCTGACCTTGAATTCCAGAGCGGGCTTTGATCTGTCAATTCCGGTGGTGTCCCGGTATTTTCTGCATCGAGGCAGCTGAAATCCTGCGTGAGACCAATGATAAAACGCAGAGAATCAATAACCGGAGACTGTCGGTATAGGCCCATGGTATAGGTAAAATGCTCTGTATCAACTAGCAGGTTGTCCGGGGAGTATTTCAGATCACCCTCTTGACATGCCACATTGAGACTGTCGACATGATATCGGATTCCCTGGCCATCCACCCATGTCCAATCGGACAGGAAATACACAAGGCTATTCAATTTATATGCCTTGCCATCTATATCATAGAGCGTATCCATGGTGGAGAAGTTGCGCTCACCCCATTTCTGCGTCAGTGATAAAGACAATGAAGGATAGGTGCAGCAACCGTCACAGGATTGTTCGGCGTTGAGGTTGAAATTTGCTGCATTGACATCCAGGCATCCTTGTATCCTGGTATTGCATCCGTTAATGGACATGAAGATCAGGAGCCCGGTAATCAGCTGCAGGAAATTATCACGAAGGGAGGTTTTT
>DATHZY010000025.1:0-3310 GCA_035458325.1 Saprospiraceae bacterium
TGACCTGCCCTTTCAACTTTATCCAAATCCTGCCGGTGCGGAATTTTTTATTGCTACCGATTATACAGGTCAGTTTAGTTATTCGATTTATGATCTCACTGGAAGAGCATTGCAATCTGGAACTTGTGACGGCCAAAATACAAGGATTGACACCAGATTTATTCCAGCCGGAATGTATGTGGTTCATCTGGTATCAAAAGATGGCGGTAATAGTCGCATCATGATGATTCGATAAGTATCAAAAGGCTATCAGATCGATTGCCTAATAAATGGATAGGCCGAATATTTAACTAGTGGTACCGGAAGATTAATGCGGGATTCTTTTTCTGAGTAAGCCATACACAAATGTGCCGGTCATCGCGGCAATGAGGTACACAATAAATACTGTGTGCCCTGCTCCGAGTAAAATAAACATGGGTGCAGGACAAGCACCGGCGATGGCCCAGCCGCATCCGAATATAAATCCGCCGATGATGTAGCGTGGATATGTTTTGGCCTTGTCCTTGATCACGATTTCCTGCCCTTCCTGGTTTTTAATTTTTCTCCGCTTGATGATCTGGACGATAATAATACCGGAAATGATGGCCGATCCAATAATCCCGAACATATGGAAACTCTGGAACCTGAACATTTCATAGATCCTGAACCAGGATGCTGCTTCACTCTTATACAGGATAAACCCGAGGAGGATTCCAACCAGTATATATCTTGACATTCTCATGGATAGCTGACGTTTGACGCTTTAGAATAGGTAAGGGATGACGAAGTTGATCACCAGGAGGCCTCCCATAAAAAAACCGATGACCGCAAAGAGGGATGGTACCTGCAAGGCTGACAAGCCGCTGATTGCATGCCCTGACGTACATCCGCCGGCATAGCGAGCGCCGAAGCCAACCAGGAATCCGCCACCACCGATCATCAACCATCCCTGCCATGTCAGCAATGCGTTCCAACTAAGGAAGTCAGGTACCAATGGAACAGCACCCTTAGTGACATTAATGTTAATTTCATTAAGGGAGGCAACAGTGGCATCACTGATATGGGCAAGGTCACCATTGGGGCCAATGAAATAGTGGGAGGCCAGATAACCTCCGAAGACCGCCCCAAGCGCAACAAGCAGGTTCCATTCCCCGGAACGCCAGTCTATCTTGAAGAACTCATTCATATTATCCGCACCGTCTGCCGCACACATCAGCCTGAAATTTTCGGAAATACCAAATTCATGTCCGAAATACAGCAGTATAAACATCACCAGTGCCAATAGGGGACCGGCAACATACCAGGGCCATGGCTGGGCGATAAAGTCCCTGATGGCCATAAAATACACCTCAATCATGCGATTTCAATTTATATCTCAAAGATATTGACTACTGCAGCGATCTCAAATGATATCAGGTCAGGGGTGTGACTGATTGAAATCATACCGCTACTCAAGAATCCGGTCAGATACTCATTGATGTTTCCCGCTACACCGTTCTCGGGGTACGTTTGTGTCATCAAATAATCACTAAAAAACAATGATCATGAAAATCTTAAAAGGAATCTTATTTACAGCACTGATCCTGGCCGGCCTCACCGCATGTGATAAGGACAATGGCAATTCTGCGATTGTAGGAACGTGGGAAGGGTACTGGGGCTTTGACTTTGATGACCCGCATGTGTATGAAAAATGGGAAGTGAAGAAAGGAGGGGACCTCGTGGCTTACAATTCCAATGGAGGCAAAATCGGTAGCGGCAAGTGGAGTGTGAATGGATTTAATTTCCAGGCACAGTACACCACCGAATCGAGTGGCAGTACTTACCTGTTCAAAGGCTTGTATTCAGATGTTGGTGAAGAAATCACAGGCAACTGGGGGGAGGCACCAAGTTCTGCAGATGGCGGGACGTTTATCATGCACAAGCAATAGGCTTTGAGCTGATCTCAAAAATCCCTATGAACAAAAAAAGCGGCCATGGCCGCTTTTTTTATTTACGCTGCGTCCTTTGATAGTTTTATTTTAACAATGAGGTAGATAACATAAGCATAGTGGAACCAGACTGCAGATAGCAATACAATCAAGGTATACACCATCCATAGCGGTGCGTCGGTGTCTCCAAGGCCCCGTCTTGCTTCAGAAGCTAACGGCACAGGCTTGGCCCAGTTTATAATTCCCCAGGATTCAATATTGCCATATAGATCATGGTCTTCAATTTTAGCAGCAATCGTGATGACACCCAGTGTATCGCCAGGCATGTCCACAGGGAAAGGTACTATCAATTTCCCCTCCGCATCCGTGACATCCTTTGCTATACTGAAATAACTAAAAGTACCTTTGATATAGAGTGCTATTTCCAGAGCAGCGATAGGAGAGACAGAATCAGCGCTGCTGGATTCAAAGGCTTCCACGGCAATAAATTTGGAAGTATCTTCCTGGAAGAAGGAGACTTTCAGGTCAGCCATCTTTACCTCGATATCCTTTGATGCGGATTCCGCTTTAGCGTTGCCATCGTAGGTCACTTCAAAGGCTAACAAACCGGTGGCATCTGTGTACGTTTTATCCTTTTCCTGTAGTATATAAATTGCCTCACCTTTCTCATCAGTCGTCATTTTTTCAAGGACAATCTTTGATGTATCAGACACCACCAAAAAACTGACTTCCATATTTGGAAACGGTTCATAACGTTCCGACTTGATAAGGAGTCGGGCGACAATGCGTTCCAGGCCTTCCTGATCCTTGTAATAGGCAGCCTGCATTTTTGTTGAGGACAGTTCTGCCTCCTGCGCCTGTAAGGCTAATCCTGGGACGAAGGCGATAAGAGCTGCCAGGATGATATTTTTATACCCGCGGTTCATATAATTTCGGTTTAGGATTAGTGAGCGAACTTCTGGCGTTCTTTCATTTTTAACTCCTTGATTTGCCGTTTGAGGATCCTGTCCGCTACAATCTCGCGCAGTGACCCATAGCTTTTATCTTCTGTGACCTTGACCACATTGACGATAGGGAGGAATTTAGAGAACAGGAAGAAGAGCAAGATGAACATCGCAATGCCTGCAAAGGTGAGCATCCATTCGACAGGCGTTACCGTGTAGTGGATATATTCAGGTCTCATGTCCTGTAGTGGAAGCAAAGGCGTTTCCAGTGTGGGTATGATGATCAGGTATCTCTTTACCCATAGGGCCAGGACCGCAATGACCGACACGGCCGTAATACTGTTGATCGTCCTGAATCTGGGGAAGAGAATGACGATGATAGGTAATAAAACACCCAGGATAGCCGCAAAGAAGAACCACCACCAATATTCACTATAATCAAAGAGCTTGTACAATACT
>DATHZY010000026.1:0-7139 GCA_035458325.1 Saprospiraceae bacterium
CCATAAGTTGTTTTTATCGGTAAACTCCAGGAGGGTACAATAAGTAGAATCAAAGGTTGATAAAACGGATTGCTCGAAGTGATCCACTTCAAATGTGACTGGATTGATACGGCATATTCCGTTTTTTCCGCAAGCCCAGATGAATTGATCAGGTCCGATCACCAGTCTGTTGACGCGTTCCATTTTCAGCGCATATTTTCTATCTCCGGTATGCGTGATATGCCTTACGGGTTTTCGTTGTTTATCAAATACGATAACCCCCTGTGTCATGGTGGTCGCCCAGATATGATCTTTGTGATCAATGACAATCGACATGATCTCCTGTGGAGAGGGTAGGGGCATTCCATCCTTGTCCTTAAAGTTGATAAAATGTGTAACGTTGGTATTCCGGTTCCATTCCAACAGTCCTTCACCAGTGCCGATGTAATACGTTTCGTTGTCCGCAGTAGCTATACCGGCAACATAGCCATCGTAACCATTTCCAAGTTGATCCAGGAAGACCTCCTGGTTATTGACGATCTCCCGGCTGTTGAAATAACTGATGCCAGCGGGATTACAGGTGATGAATACCCACCCCGACGGATGTACTTCCAGCGTAGTGGTAATATTGGCACTGATGGAAGATGGATCGGCATAATGGTGCTGGTGGTTATATATTTTTCGGGCACGATGGTCATAGATGAAGACACCTGCAGGACGTGAGGTCAGGATATACTGATGCTCTTTTATTCTTTCCGCAAAGCTGAAGGTTGTATTGCCAGGTATTTGATTTTGATCCTTAAGGTTGCTGAAGGGATACGTGACAGTCGAAGTGGCCAGATCAATGATTTTTATTTCACTGGACTCCCGGTCAAAGACCATCAGGGAATCTCCGTCCATCTTGGTTAGCAAGGTGCAATGCGCAAAGTCATATTTCTGTTCGAACTGCCGGGTTTTATAATCAACCTTGTAGAAGGCATCTTCCTTGACAAACAGGTAGTGATCATCATCATAGTAGAAGACCTGTTTGTAAAACATCTGATGCAGTGAATCGAGACCCTTGATTTCGAGTTTGGTAAACTGGCGCATGCTGAGTGAATCATACGTATTCAGGGGTGCTTCAGGCGTGAGTATATAATGACCGTTGGAAGTAAACAGGATCAGGTTGCCTTGTTGTGATTCCAGTATCCATCGGGTCTTGATAAATGTGCTGTCTTCATAAAGTCCGACGCGATGGAATTTTCGTTTTTCATCGATGATGGTCAGGTTGCCATTGACAGTGAGGACCCATATCCGGTTATTGCTGTCGCACGCGACATGTACGATGTTACTGCTTTGCAGTTGGGGATATTCGGTAGCAAAATATTTTTCCACTGTTTTGCCATTGTACATGTTAAGCCCGTTTCCGGTTCCGATCCACAGGTTCCCTTTTTTATCGGTACACATATCCACTACGCCCAGGTAGGAGAGTCCATTGCTGGTGTTGAGGTGCCTGAAGGTGATATTGCTTTGGGCTTGCAGGCTCAGGCAGCTTACCAGGAGGGATATATGTACGATTAGCTTTTTTGTCATCGGTATCTGCAGGGAATGGCTGATCCCCCATCTGGTGTTTCGTCTGTAGTCGTTGGGTTGGTTGTGCTGTAAAGGGCGCCTCTAACAACCCAATGATAATTAATTATCCGTATTGATTGACAACTTATTATAAAAGGTATTTTTCCCCTTTTGATAGTTGTTAGAAGCGCCCTAAACTATTGGGATTGAAGGTTTTGCAAAGAAATAAATTATTCTGCGGTTATTATTGGTGAGGGAAAGGTATTTGTCTTATTCAGCACCAACGACAATGAGCTTGTAGGTAGTCGCCGGATATGACCAGTCATGACCGGTATAGTTCCATAGGACAATCGTGCAACCGGTTGTCGTTACATCCTCTATCGTCAGTGTCAGGAGGCCAATGCTGCCGGATACTAAATTTCCAAGGCTCACAGCCGGTGCTGAACTAAAGGCGGTACCAAAATTAATATCGATATGGTCAGGGGCATTGAATTCGTCATAATGATTTACCTGGCCTGCCGGGATATTGGCGGTAACAATCTCCATGCGCAGTTGAGTACTGCTGGAGTTTCTGACGATGCCTTTGTCGCCTTTTACAGTGACCGTTCCATCAGTCGTCAGGTTGCCTTCCTTGGAGAGGGTCGTCTTGATATCGCCAAGGCCGTTTTCAAAGCGAAGAAACTGGCCATTGCCTGCATTTCGCATCCGGAAAAGTGGTGAAGTATTAGTGAGATGATCGTGGTCCAGAAAGATTCCGTTCCCTTTACCGTTTGTCAGTATTTCCACCACGGCTCTGTTATTGTTATTGTAATTGTTTTTAAACATAGCTGCCACGGAGTGATTGTTTGTATTCCCTACAATGCCGGCAACGCCGATGCCATCAAACCCCAGTGATTCGCCAAGGACACCAACTCCATCTGTCATGTTGATACCCGTCACTGAGCCGACATCTTCATTGTGCGTATACCCGATACCCTTTACGGCTATGGCCTGTGGATTTGCTTCATTGGCCATACCCAGGACGCCCACACCTCCGGATATGCCGCCACCTGCAATGCCTTTGACACCGATTCCGGTAGGATCACTTGAACCGGCTTGTCCAAGGACTCCTATACCATTATTGCTGTTGATGGCCGTAGTGCCTTTGATGGCTACTCCATTATTTGCCGCACTGAATGCATCAACGCCAAGCGTTCCGAGTGTATTCACATAGAGTCCGGCGTTTACGGTACCTGGTTTGGAGAGATTGACTTCCACACCTTTGCCAGACCCACTTTGCTGGGCAATCAAAACTGAAGATGAGGAGTTAACATCTGTGACGGAGAACAATCCCGAAGTTCCTGCTGTAGAAGCTACACTCAGGCCAAAACCAGAACCGGCATTTGTAACGGATACTACATTTCCAGTCTGGCCAGTGTTCGAAGAACTGATGAACAGGGTGCTTCCTAATCCATTGTTTCCTAAAGACAATGCCGGAAAAGTATTGGAGGCATTTGTATTTTCAAATCTTGCCCCAATACCGTTTTCACTTCTGCCATATACAGCATTTCCGGTACCCTGCGTGATCACCTCTATTCCATTGGCGTTTGAGGTTACTTTGCTTAATTTGACTTTTAAGCCAGTCCCGATGCCGGCATGGGTGATGTCTACTGCTGCTTTACTGTTTGACGTATTGGAGATATTAAACTGGCTCAACAGCCCAAGGCCTGTGGTGGATACCGTCAATGTTGAATCTGAATTCGAAGTATTTGTAGTCTGGAATGAACCTGCCTTACCTGTGGTCCCGGTGGAGAGGCCGAGCAGGGCATACCCACTGTTTTGCACTTCGCCCATGACACCGATGCCACCTGCATTGGCATGAGAACCTTTCACACCGGCAAAGTTTGCGGTAGTGCTATATCCATATACCCCATGGTTGACGAATGAAAAGCCATATGTACCAACACCCGTATTGCTTGTCCCCATGACCCCCACACCATTCGAGTTGTCTCCCCAAACCCCCATTGTCGCTGCAGGCGTGATACCTGCGCCGGTGCCGCCTCTCTTTCCATAGATGGCACTTGCCCCATTGGATGTACTATTATTGGTGATACCAAAGAGCGATGTGTTATTTGAAAACGTGGCATTGTAAGGAAGGAATAATGAATCATTTCTTCCTTTCCAGTTGTTATCGACCGCATCCCATTTCAGTACCTGTTTGTCAAAAGGTACACCGAAGGCTACATCAAGGTTTTGGATTTTTGCTACAGTGGGTGAAGGATAATTTCCGCTAAGGTCTCCAAATGCGGGACCATTCATTCCGCCCCCATTGGAAATTTCATTCCAGGAGTTGGAGTAAAACCAAAAGGACCGGGTGTTTGTATCAAATACGAGCAGTGCTTGCGCCGGATTGGGTATGGCCATGCGTTGCCATGATTCCATTCTTGGCACAAGTACACCTTTGTTCATACTGGTCATATCCAGGATCGCACTTGGATCAGCCGGATCTCCGTTTGCGTTGATCGACACGTTTTGAGCCTTTAGGAGCAAACAGCTAAACAAAGTGAATGAAAGCAGCATTATTCTTTTCATGATCTTTTGATTTTATATCACGAAGCTACAGGGGTCAACGACGGGTATGCCGGAATACCTATTGAATGGAAAAGCATAATGAGTGTTCGGTATCCAGCTTCCATCCGGACCAATCCTCTTTTTGAAAATGGAGCAGAAATGCCATCTTTGACCCATTGTTATAGTGTGGTGTCGGGTAAATGACATTTGGCTACCCAACCATTGGGCAATGGAAACCGTACTATAGGATTGTAAGCAATTCGTTTAAAACCGCTACAGGATCTTTTTATTAATTCCAATTCAAAACTATATGAACCTACGTTTACCACTTTTACCTGCACTATTGTCTCTTGCTTTTTTTATAAGCGTTCCCGCCATATCGCAGACAAAGATTGAATGGCAAAAAAGTATGGGTACTCCGTTTACCGACAATGCCCTGAAAGTTTTTCCGGATGAACAAGGAAATGTCATCGTGATCGGGAAGGAAACCCATGCCGACTTTGCCGGCAATATCCGGGAATATATGATGGTCGTCAAATTCACTGCAGACGGTCAGGAAATCTGGAAGACATATCATGATGTGGCCTTCAATACCTTTAATGCCCCGGTTGATTATGGCATTGGTGATCATTTCTATACCGAAGAGTTTGGGGACACGCTGCTCAATCTGATCATTACCATCCAGGGGCGAGTGCTTCAATACAAGATTCTCGATCATTCCGGCCAATATTATTTCTATGAAGAGACCTTATCCGAGATCATCGATGTTAACCGCATAAACGAAAAGGTGTATGCCAAAGTCTTATGCTCCATTCAGCAATCGTGCTATGGTCCGGACTCGCTTGTCGTGCAGCGATTTGATCCTTCACCGGACTCTGTGATTTTTGACCCTGTCGTCTGGACGTTTGAAATGAAGCAGAATTTCAGGACGACGCCTATACAAGGACATTATGATTTTGACATCCAGGAGATCCGGGAAGATGCGCAGGGAAATACCTATCTGCTGGTCCAGATTGAACGATGGGATTTTCAGTTTTGTACCGACTGTGCGGATGCTTTTATTGATGCCTGGTGTGAAGTGTTCAAGTTTGATGCGGAAGGCAATTTCCTCGATCATATCAATCTCAAGACGACAAAAGCAGTGGTGAGCACAATGAACTTTATACAACTCGATGATGAACGTATCACGGTGCAGATCAATGATATCAATGCGGCAGGTACTAAATTACTCACGACGATATGCCGGTTGAGTCCGGACCTGACTATCCAGGATAAGTTTGACATGGATGAAGTGTACTACCTGATCCGTGAAGATGCTGAAGGCAACCTGGTGACAACCCGGAATATTTTTGATGCAGAAGATCCGGAGATTAAAGGCCTCTCAGATGTGCTCGTGGCAAAGTTTGATCCGGAGGGAAATTTGCTTGAGCAAGCCTACTTCGGCGGATCCAGCTGGGATTTTCCACGTGCATTGACCGTGACAGACGATGGGGCCATTTATTTTTTAGCTAACTCAGAGTCCACGGATTTCGATGTCACCGAAAATTTTGGTGGCCAGGATATCTGGTTGGTGAGGCTGACGGAGGATGGGGCTACGAGTGTGGGAGACCAGGTAGCGGTCGGATCACTGTCAGTCTTTCCTAATCCATGCACGGATCAATTCAATATCACCTCTGACGACCAACTCCAGGTGCTGGTGTATGATATGCTGGGCAATGTAGTGCTCCGCCAACAAGTCAATCCATCAGGTCAGATCGAAGTAAAAATGCTCCCTGCAGGCACCTATGTGCTCAGGGGCATGAATGATGCCCAACAGGAATTTGTTGCCCGGCTGGTAAAGTTATAATCCCAGCTTATTGAACTCAACAAATAGCATATGGGTGGGAGGAGTTCGCACCTGCCGCCCTTATGCTAATCCTGATTTATTCCGTCCAATTAAACATATCAACCCATCAACCCATCAACAAATCAACCTATCAACGGATCAACATATCAACCCATCAACGCCTTACAATGAACTCACCCCCTTCCCCTCTCTCTGTAATGATTTCGTTTATGCGTATGATCTTCCAGGAAAGAGGGGTGTTTGATTTTCTGAGCAACACATGATTGTGCAGGGCGAGAGTCTTTTAATCAACCCATCAACTCATCAACAAATCAACCCATAAGCATATAAGCCCATAAGCTTATAAGCTTATAAGCCCACCGAAGCCATTTCCTTCTCCGACAGATACAACTTCTTAATCTTCACCATCGGTCCCGGACAGATTTGTTGGTGGCAGTTCATACACGCATCGACCATAGTTGTATAGGCCTCCACTTGATTGTTTCCTCTGCGCTCAAGGAAATTCTTCACAGCGGTTTCATAAATCGTGGCATAGGCCGTGTATTCCGGAGTGGCCACCTTGGCTGGTTCCGTGGCTTTGGCAGTAAATAACTTTTCATATTTGACGCTTATATCCGGCGTCTTACCATCCAGCAATTGCTGTTTTGTTTTCATTCCATCCGTATGCATTTCACGCATCAGCAGGGCCAACTCACTATCACCGTTTGGATTAAGGCTTTTCGGTTTGTCACCACAAGATGTACCCACCGTCAGCATGATGCCTGTCAGGAAGCCGATCACGATCCATGATTTTTTCATGCCGCTAAATTACGATGGTTCTTTCAATCACCTGCTTTCTTTCTCCTCGTGCCCTCCGTGCGAGAAACATGCATGGCAGCGGAGTTATGTCCTATATGTTATCGCGCAGAGACGCAGAGGCGCAGTAGAATATTCTCTATTAATATCTAACCTTCTAATCTCTTAATCTCTTAATCTCCTAACCTCCTAACCTTCTTACTCTCTCACTCTCTTACTCTCTTACACGTCTCACTCTCTCACAGTTTCGCAAACCGCGCCTGAAAAAACCTCAGGTACTTTGGCTCATGGATCATCTTGAGGCCCTTGATCTTATTCCTGTGCACATACACATTCTCCACCGACTCGGCAATCACATCCATATGGGCTTGCGTGTACACCCGACGAGGTATCGTCAACCTGACCAGTTCCAGTTTAG
>DATHZY010000027.1:0-4093 GCA_035458325.1 Saprospiraceae bacterium
TTACCGATCCGCATGAACTGAAACCTGATGTCTTCTTCAAACGAACCATAGCAAACCATAACCAGAGTTTTGCTGAATTATATTTTAATAAAAAACCACTTTCATCTCTATATCAATCTCTAAACCATTCGTAATATGAAACCGATACTTTCAATCTCCGACTATACCACATTGCGTGAACTGATTAAACATCTGCCACCTCAACAACGCACAAAAGAAATCATCCCTTTACTCGAAGAGCTTGATAAAGCTACCATTGTAGAGGACCTGACTCTGGATGCGGATATTATCCGTATCAATTCTGACGTGGAGGTGGAAGAAAAAATTTCAGGGAGACGATTCCGTTTCACGCTGGTCATTCCTTCCAGGGCGGATATCCAATCAAACAGGATTTCCGTGTTGGCTCCGATGGGAATTGCCCTGATCGGGTTCAGAGAAGGAAACGAAATTGAATGGAATATGCCCTCCGGCGTAAAGCAACTGCGCATTATCCGGGTTGGATATGAGTTAGTAAAATCTAAAGCCAGCCGTCCGGTTTAAAAATTGGGTTTTCATTTTGGGGGGAGTCTTTCAGCAATCTTGCTGATCCGGCTCCCTCCTTTTCTTTAAGGCCAAAAGCTTAGCCTTTATTTGCCTTTCCCGAGCCTGCTAGTGGCACTTACCTATCAATTAATAAATGTTGAATGCTTTAGATTTGAATATAATGGTCAGACTTTCAGTGATTTATATTCAAATTTTCCTTAGTATCCTAAATAATTCCACAAAAACAGTTAACAATATTTTGTTTTTGAACACTGTTCAATATATTTGCAGTGTTATTTAAATAAAATATGTTCAGAAATGGGTATTAACGAAAGAAAAGAAAGGGAACGGGATGCGGTTAAAGACCTGATTCTCAGCGCAGCACGGGAAATATTCCTGGCCGAAGGGTATGAAAACACCAGCATCCGGAAGATCGCCACGAAGATCGAATACAGCCCCGGGATCATCTACAATCACTTCAAGGACAAGAATGATCTCCTCCTGGCCCTCCACGATAAGGCCTTCGAATGCAAGATCGAAGCCCTGTTTCTCTCCGTCCAGAACATGCCCGATCCCCTCGAAAGATTAAAGGCTACTGGCCGGGGATACATCCAATACGGTATAGACAACCCCCAGGACTATGAACTCATGTTCATCCTCTCCTGCACCATGGAAGCCCTCGCGGTCAAGGAAGAATTCTGGCAGGATGGCGCTATGGCGATCAACATGCTCAAGCAAAACATCGTGGAATGTATGGACGCAGGCTACTTCCGCAAGGACATTAATCCTGATGAAATCTCCCTGATCCTGTGGAGCCAGGTACATGGTCTTGTCTCGCTGCACAATAAAGAGCGACTCAACATCTACGCCATGGAAGACCAGAAAGCATTTATGTTCCGCAGCTACGATGTCTTCCTCTCTATGATCCAGAAAAGCCTGTCCTGATCTTCAAACCATCCGAAACCACACCACATGAACCGTATACTTTTTTCCATCCTGATGCTGACCTGTGTACAGTTGACACTGCAAGGCCAGGCCATCCTTGATCAATATGTGAATCAGGCGATAGAACAAAACCTGACGATCGATCAACGTAAAGCACTCGAAAGAAAACAACAATACGCCCTGGAACATGCCGGCAAACTAGGAGGCCCAGAGGTCAGCTTCCTCACCACCTATACGGTAGCCTACAAGGGGCGTAATATTGAATTACCCCTCGGTGATTTATTAAACCCCGTCTACAGTGCGCTCAATGACATCACCGGCACGCAAAACTTCCCGCCTGTGGCCAACCAGGAATTTAACTTTCTTCCCAACAATTTTTACGATGCCCGATTTCGCATCACACAACCTGTTCTACAACCGGAGATCAAGTACAATAAGCTGATCAAAAAAGAAGAGGTCACGATGGCCGGATTACAAACTGACGAAACGGTGCGTGACCTGACACAACAAGTCAAGACGGCATACCTGCAGTGGATGCGCGCGGGAGAAGCCATCTACATCATGGACCAGGGTCTCGCACTCCTGACAGAAAACAAAAGGATCACCGAAAGCATGATCAAAAACGGGCAGGCTATTCCCTCCGCAGCGATGCGCATCCAATCCGATATCGAACATCTCGCCGCATTAAGAGAAAAATCTATCTCGAACAAGGTCAATGCAGCTGCTCATTTTAATTTCCTGCTCAACAGAGCTTCCGATTCAGAAATCATCCCTGATACTTTTGAAGGCGTGCCTGCGATTCCCGTGCAATACGATCTCTCCGGCAGAGAAGAATTACAACAAATCCAGACAGGCAGGAAAATCCAGGAGCTTGCCTTACAGCTCGAAGAAAAACAACATGCCCCCACACTCGGGCTCCAACTGGATCTGGGGTCACAAGCCTTCGCAGCTGACTGGGGTGGCTATGTGCTAGGTGGTGTGCAACTTGAAATACCCATCTGGGACAACAAGAAAAGCCAGCTCAAACAACAGGAATGGAAAGCGCAACTGGAAGCCACGGAGGCCAACTATGAATGGACCAAAAACGCCTTTGATCTCCAGATAGAATCTGAAATTGAAAACCTGCGTTCCGACATCGCCTTGTACAATAGTTTTACCGACCTGCTCAAAACCAACGAACGCTTCTACCAGGAAACAGTACGCAGATACAAGGAAGGACTTTCCAATTACATTGAACTCCTCGATGCCCGCACAGAAGTGACCAGCACACAACTGGAACAGAACCTGGCCAAATATCAATCGTGGATCCGTCATGTCAACATCGAACGTATGGCCGCCAGCGCCCCCATCAAATAATACACCACTAAATCATATACCATGACAAAGTCCATTGGTTTATTTACCGTCACGTTATTTCTTGCCTTCATTTCCTGTTCGGACAATGAGTCAAAAGAATCTGCGGGCATGCCTGCCGAAAAACCATCGAATGTATTTTACGTACGTACCGTTCCGATATCGCAGTCCGCATTGGATGATGTGATTCATGTCACCGGCGTCGTACAATCCGATTCAGAAGCCAAGCCATCCTTCAAGACCGGAGGTGTCATTGCCCGCATGTATGTGGAAGAGGGCGATTTCGTCAAGAAAGGACAACTCCTGGCGCAACTCAATATGACCGAAATCGAAGCCCAGGCCACACAGGCAAAATTTGCTGTAGAAAAAGCAATGCGTGACCAGCAGCGCGTCGCCAATCTATATCGCGACAGCATTGCAACCCTCGAACAATACCAGAATGCAGGAACCGCCGTGGACATGGCCAAAAAATCATTGCAGATTGCTGAGTTCAATGTTGCGTATTCACAAGTCTATTCTCCGATCGAAGGAAAGGTGATCAAGAAGCTGATGCAGGAAGGAGAGATCACAGGTCCCGGCATACCGGTCTATTATATCATGGGTGTCAGACAATCCGACTGGAAAATCGTAGCCGGCCTGACAGATAAAAACTGGGGCAGAATCAGGAAAGGAGAAAAAGCAAAGATCACGCTTGACGCCTATCCTGGCTGGATCATTGAAAGCGAAGTGAAACGCCTCGCCGATGTAGCCAATCCATTGAGTGGAACCCTCGATGTTGAACTAGGTATCCCCAGCAAAGACAAACGTATCGCCGCAGGCATGCTGGCCCATATAGAAATCATCCCCTCCATCAATGCAGAGTATATCATCATCCCGGTCGAAGCACTTGTTTCATCCAATGGTCGGACTGGTGTGGTGTATGTGCCCAAAGACGGAATCGCTGAGAAACGAATGGTCAGGATACAGCAATTCCAGGGCGAGCGCGTGGCCATTGAATCCGGACTTGAAGGCGCGACGGAAGTGATCACGGCAGGCAGTGGATTTCTGGAGGATGGGGATAGGATTTCGATTGAAAAAAACTGAGATCCGTTTTGCCCCTAAATCCCCTAAAGAGGACTTCAATAAGATTAACCTGAAAAAAATCTACTGGCCTTCCAAAATGGAAAACAAAAGTCCCCTTTAGGGGATTTAGGGGCCAACCTAATAAGCTCTTTCAATCACACTGAATATGTCACTCACATCCTTCTCTGTAAAAAACTATCAGTTCACGATC
>DATHZY010000028.1:0-10983 GCA_035458325.1 Saprospiraceae bacterium
CCCGATATGATCTATGGCTATGCACCTGTGTGTTTTACTCAGGGCCTTGATACAATGTCGGAAATCAAAGCTCCAGGAAGGTGTGCCATGGACAAACAGGATGAGGTCGCCTGCCCCTTCATCAATATAATGAAGTTGAAACCCGTGTATCGGATAGTAGTTCGATTTGAAGGGATATTCTGTTTTGTCAAGCCAGGGGTGTTCCATCTGCAGATGTTTAATTTATTTTTTTTCAATACTTCTTAAGAACGCTTCCCTGTATACACGTCCGATTGGAATCTCGGTCTGTCCGATTTCTACATCCAGGGCAGTAAAGGCTTTTATTTTGTTTTTGGAGACTATAAAGGATTTATGTGCCTGGAGAAATTCCTGATCTGGCAATAGCCTGAGGAAATGGCCAATTGAAATCTTTGTGATGACTGTTTGTCCAGCCATTACGATTTTCACATAATCCTTTACTCCTTCAACATACAATATGTCATTTAACTCAATCCGTACCGTTTTCCGGTCGGCTTTTACAAGGATATATCTTCCTTCTTCAGGAGAAGGTCCGTCGCGATGCCGCAACGTATAGTCCATAAAATGATCAATCGCCTGCACAAAGCGTTTGAATGGAATTGGTTTTACAAGGTAATCGAGGACATGGAGGTTGAAGCCTTCCACCGCGTAATCCCTGTAAGCCGTAGTCAGGATAATCGAGGGTTTGTATCGGAGCGATTCGATAAACTCCAGGCCGGTGATATCAGGCATAGCGATATCAAGGAACAGCAGGTCGGGCTTTAAGGCTTTCACCCGGCCCAACGCCTCCACAGGATCTGTTGAAGTACCACAGATGGTCAATTGGTTGAATTTTGAAAGATGTTGTTCGATGACATGTATAGCCAGCGGCTCATCATCTACAATAAAGCATTTATAGGTCTCCATCCCTGAAATGAATTTCCAGATGAACAAGGAATTGATCCGGTGTGTCCGTGATGTTCAATTGATATTTTCCGGGATAGAGTAGTTGAAGACGCTGCCTGATATTCTCCAGCCCTATACCACCATGGATGAGCGGTTTCTCCGGATTTATTTTTCTGGTGTTCGCAATGTCAAATGTAAGTGAAGATTGATCCGCTTGCAGGTCGATATGAACCCTGAATACACCATCTGGGCCGGCTCCACCATGTTTAAAGCAGTTTTCAGCAAAAGGCAACAGGATCAATGGAGCTACCATCGCATTTTCGTTTTTTACGATGATCGAGGTTTCGATCCTTAACTTATCACCATATCGTAGCTTTTCAAGTTCAATATAGTTGCGGAGCAACTGGACTTCAGTGGACAGCGTCACCTGGTCCATATTAGCCCGGTACACCAGATAGTCTAGTAGTTCGGTGAGCTTCAGGATGCTATCCGCAGTCAGGTCAGATTTCATCAGCGCCAGACTGTATATATTGTTGAGGGAATTAAATAAGAAATGGGGGTGTAACTGGCCCTTGAGCAGTTTGATTTCAGCTTCCGCTTTTGACCTGATCAATTGCTCATTGTGTCTTTGTTTTTTGCGGTAGTCTCCGATGATATAGATGCACACACCCAAGGCAATGGTCGCATAATCCCTGATGATGTTTTTGAGCATCTTCGAGGCAGGCATTTTGAAATACTGTCCGTTGTCGAGGAAATAAAAAAGTTCCTGCCATTTGATCCGAAGAAAAAATACAAATACACCGACCGCCATAATCCAAAGGATAAACATCGTCCATTTGTCCGTTTTGAGATAGCGGGGCACAACGTACCAGGCGATAAAGTAGGCGGGGAGCATCAGGGCGGGTAGGGTGAACAGGATGGACTTGAAAAAATCCAGGTTCCTACCCGGCATCATATGCATGAGATTGGCAAAATATTCAGAAGCCACATACATCGCCCAAAAGAGGATGTGGTACAACACCTCCCGGTAAGATATCGTATGATTCGGTGCGCTCATCTGGCCATCGTAAATCCTTGCCAAGTAACGCAATTATCGGTCAGCTCGGTATGAAAAGTGACAAACGGTTGATCCTGGTGTATCAACGACCAGCTTTGAGTTGATTTCCTATTATGCAGGCCAACATGTTGTTTCTCTCCTGTCGCAGGTAGTTGGTCTCTTTTGGCATTTTAGTGTGAGCCCTAACCGCAGTTTTGTATCAGGCCTCAAAGGAGGAAGTATAGTGACAGTCATATTAAACCTAAAATTTTAACAACATGAAAAGGAATTTAAGAAAGTTGTTGGTCAGTGCCTTGATACTTGGCCTTATTGGATCATGGACGGATGGGCTACAGGCCTCTGCCGGCAGAAGTGATGATGCGTTCAATATCATCATCTCAAGGGTTGGAGGAGCCTACCTGCTGTTTGCAGGCAAGTTTGGCGGGGAAGTCAGTAAAAGGGAAATCGAATCCCAACATGAACTCACCGTGGAAGGCTGCGCCAAGGGATCTAAGATTTTTAAGTACACATTGGTGGTGACCAAAGGAGGGCAGTCCTCCACCTATCAGTCTTCTTCTGCCATGCTGACCAGTGAGATGCAAACTAAGCTGAGGAGTCTTTCAGCAGGTGATTCTTTTGAGTTTAGCCAGGTCAGGGCGTATCTGCCCAATGGAAAAGATGTGGTGGATGTAAGTGCAAAGAAGTTTTTTGTGATCTGAAGCTGGGGGACGTCGCATCCGTCCCTGGTCTCCATAGGCATTAGAAGTCAAAGCGAACACAATATCCAGATTTGGACATTGCGTTCGCTTTCTATTATTCCTATGCATATTCCAGTGGCCGGAATTCAGGTTTAGCAAAGGCTTTTTCCTATTTTGACCACCAAAACAAGAAAAGATGAGTAATCCGGGAGAGGAAAATAAGGAAGGTCAGAAGGGAGATGGCAGGTCTTCAGGACAATTGCCAGGCAAGTATAAGTTCAGGGAGATGAAGGTCCATTCCTCTGATGAGTGGATGGCTGGTTCATCTAAAAAATATCGTAAAGTTTTTGACCGCTACGAAACGACTTATCTGCGCGTGGAAATTTCGTTTTTCAATAAATTGTTTGATGAGGAAGAATGGGAAGCCTCCATCCGGTCAAAGTGTTTTTTTGTCAATGGTAGCCAGAAGAATGAGCTCTCCAATTTTGAGGAGAAACGTAAAATCCTGAAAGAAGAGAATATAGTTTTTGCCAGGCATTCATGGGGCAATGCAAAGCCTGGTGATTACTGGCGGAAGGGAAACTATGTATGGGAGGCCTATATCGATGATGTAAAGATCGGAGAGACCACGTTTTATATTGAGGATATAGGTGAACTGCCGATAGGACAGAACCACTACTTTGACCTTGATTCCATCAGGTTGTTTGAAGGGGATGGGCAGGCCTCTGCGCTTCCGGATAAGAAATATGTAAAGAAATTCAGCCAGAAGGATACGCGGTTTGTTTGGGGTGAAGTCAACTTTAAAAATAAGACCGCTAAGGATTATTTTGCTGAGATATTCTTTCTGTATGCCGATGCCGATGGCCAGCCAAAGGGAAGCCAGAGCTATCTCACTTACGTTCCACCCAATACAGCCGGGCAGGTATATTCCGTCTATGCCGGATGGGGAAACGCGCAACCCGGTTCGTGGCACAACGATCGGTATACGATGGAGATTATCTTCATGGACATGCACATCGCAACGGTTCCTTTCGAAGTCGGTGAGGGCTTTGAGGAAGGGGGTGCCCATGTGATCACCGACAAAGGACAGTTACTTTCCCAGGCGTTTGCCTCTTCTTCCGCAACCCAACCAAAACCTTTAGAAACGTTGCTGGCGGAGAGTCTCGAGGAACTCAACCTGCTCACAGGTTTGGATAAGATCAAGACAGAAGTCAATGAGATGGTCAGCCTGGTGAAATTCTATCAGGAGACAGGTAAAGATGTATTGAATAAATTTTCATTGCATACAGTCTTCACAGGCAATCCGGGGACGGGCAAGACAACAGTGGCACGAATACTTTCAAATATTTATAAAGGTCTCGGTATTTTGGAGAAAGGGCATCTGGTGGAAGTGGATCGTGAAGGATTGGTAGCCGGGTATATCGGGCAGACAGCGATCAAGACAGGGGAGAAAATCAATGAGGCGATGGGAGGCGTGTTGTTTATTGACGAAGCGTATTCATTGGCGCAGGAGAAAGGTTCTCCCTATGATTTCGGTGGCGAAGCCATACAGATCATACTCAAGCGGATGGAAGATATGCGTGGAAAGTTTGGCGTCATCGTCGCGGGGTATACTCACAATATGCATGGGTTTATCAATTCCAATCCGGGCCTGAAATCCAGGTTTGATAAATATTTCCATTTTGAGGATTACACCCCTGACCAGATGTTTATCATCGCACTATCCATGTATCGCAAGGAGGGGGTTATGCCTGATGTGGATGCGGCCACTCATTTGAAGGCATACTTTACCGCGCTGTTTAATCACCGCGATGAATTCTTCGGCAATGCCAGGACCGTGCGTCAGGTGGTAGCGGAATCTGTCAAGAATCAGAACCTGCGCCTGGCAGCGATCCGTAAGGAAGACCGCACCCCGGACCTGATGACGACCATTCTCCTGGAAGATGTCAGAGAATTTGATCCAAAGAATGTCAGTGGAGGAAAGGCGAGGATTGGGTTTAAGTCCTGAAATAACTTTTGCGTTATATTCTTTGTCAGGTACATCGTGACACAGGGGCGAGGGCTGCACCCCACGTTAGGAGATGACGCCCCTTCGGGGCTTAGGCATGCTGAGCTGCGCACATCATGTGTGCGAGGGGCTGCACCCCTCGTTAGGAGATGACGCCCCTTCGGGGCTTACGAAAGTATCAGCCCTGAAGGGGCGCCATATATTGTCACAGGGTACAGCCCTGTGAAAAATGGAGGCAGCATTTCCTCTTAAGCCCTGAAGGGGCGCGATCTTTCATTTACTGGGGGGATTGCTGTGATGTTTCCTGATGGATATTTATACTTAATCCCATATAAAGCGTTCATCATATTCCACTTGGTATTTGTGTAGTATACCTCTTAATTCATCCTGGAATGATTTTTTTCGGTGATGTTCTTTTTGATTTTTAATATAGGCTGTCACACGATCTACCCCTTTTGGATTTACGCTAAATGTAGCATACCCATCTTGCCAATAAAAATTTGAGTAACCTGGACCCTTAGGTTTTATCCATTTGGAAGAATGTGATTTTACTTCTTCCACGAGTTTCATCAAAGCTATTTTCTTTGATAGTAAGCACAGGATATGAATATGATCAGTGAACCCACCGACGATAAGCGGCTGGCATTCAAGTTTTTTGCAAATTCCGCCCATATATTGGTGAAGTTCCTCTTCGATAGGCGGGAGAATCAGGGGTTGCCTATGCTTTGTACTGAAAACTATATGGATATAGTTTTTGACTAATGATTGTCCCATACTGGTGAAGTATTTATTGACACGACTAAAGTAGGGGTTGGGAGGATATGGTGCATGATTTTTTTCGATGGGCTGCACCCATCGGGGGATGACGCCCCTTCGGAGCTGGGGCATGATGAGCTGTGCACATCATGTGTGCGAGGGCTGCACCCTTCGTTAGGGGATGACGCCCCTTCAGGGCTGGGGCATGATGGCTGCGCGCATCATGTGTACGAGGGGCTGCACCCCTCGTTAGGGGATGACGCCCCTTCGGGGCTTAGGATGCAGCACTGAGAAAATAAAGTCTAGTACTTCAGATACATCACATGATTCGGATTGAAATGTGTCGGAGAGACTTCGAAGTTGTAGCTACCGATAATCTTAAAGCCTTGTTTGAGATAAAAGGCAAAGGCACGGTGGTTTTCAATCCAGACATGCAGCCACATCCCTAGCTGATGTTGGGCTTTTGATAATCGTACATTATGATCAAATAGCATTTTACCGGCACCCATTCCATAATACGGTTTCAGCAGGTAGATGCGTTCGAGCTTGGTCACCGGCTGTTCAGCGATCAGCGGATGATTGAAGTTTAAAATGATCTTTGAATATCCTGCAGCTACATCATCCACAAAAAGGACATTATATAGAAAGTCTGGGTTGGATAACTCATGGGTAAATGCTTCGACAGAAAGCTTCTTTGAAATATAGATCTCATGATGCTCAGCGCTGGCACTGTGCCCATGGGATTCCATGTGCGTAATGGGGGCAACAGAGGATAGGAGTATAGCATCAGCGACAGTAGCAGGTCGAATAGTAATCATGATGGTAAGCGGTGCTTAGATTATTTGTTTTTTCTTTCCGCGATTTCCTTCACCGTGTCCAGCGCCATGTCCCAGCCTTCCAGTGCTTCTTCAAACTGATCATCCCGCATGTCAAAGGCAAGTTCCTCTTCAGCATGCAGGATCGTGTATTTTCCCATGTCTTCAAACCGATACGTGATGGTGGAGGTGATCCGCTCTTTGGTTTTCATGTCATACAAGCTGTGCTTAAGCAACTTGTCGGGCTCTAGTTCAAGGATGATGCCGTAGCTATAGAGTTTGCCATCATCCCCTTTCCATTGCAGGGACTCCCCTTTTTTCCAGGAGGAGACATAATGGCCGCCCATGAGCATCGTGACTTTTGGATCCGTAAACACACGCCAGACTTCATGCGGGACAGCTGAAATCGAAATGGACTTTTTAATGAGGGTATTTGACAAAATGTATCGGTAGTTTTATAGCGAGATGACGTATTATTCTTTCACAAACTTTCGGATGGAGGCCTCTCCGGTTTTTCCAATCTGGATAAAGTATACACCCGGCACTAATTCTTTGGTATTCACAAACGATTTCGTTGCCACTTCTCCTTTTAGCACCAGGACGCCAAAGGCATCATGTATTTCATAAGGAACCGGATTTATATTTCCACGCAGCTCCAGGATCAATTGGCCTGAGACTGGGTTAGGATATACAAAGGCTTTCATTTTCTCGTCAACGACCTCTGTGGAGGAAATGATAATATTGATGCTGTTGGAAGGAGATGACTCACAACCCTCAAGCGTGACAATAACATAATAGTTACCATCCACGAGTGCTACATAATCCTGTCCTGTTGCTCCAGGTATGGGTCCATTAGCATCATACCATTGATTGCCGGATGGAGAATCTGAATGGAGTATATTATCTATCGCACTGATCAGAGGTGTTGGCGGAATAGCCGGCTGGGGATCAATTGTAAATTCAGGTGTCACTATGGATAAGCATCCAAATTCATCTTCTACAGAAAACTGGTAGGTACCTGGAGAGAGGTTCTCAAAGGTGAAATTGAATCCAAGTCCAATAACAATAAATCCATCAGGTAAGAGGGTCAGCGTCCACCCGTAGTCTGGAAGATCAAAAATAGATGCACTGCCAGTAGGTACGGTGCAGGTTGGTTGGATGACTTCAACTACCTGCGGAGAATGTTCTTCTAAAGAAACTACAAATAGGGAAGAACTCTCTCCGACGCATAGATCATTTGCTCCCGCTACGCTGATCTCACCACCTGAAGATGATGTACCAAAGTTGACAAGAATACTATTGGTGTTGCTTGAACCGGTGGCTCCGAAAGGTAGGGACCAAACATAGGAGGTTGCATTTGCAATTTCTTCAACGACGTACAGGACATCGCCCTGTTCCTGGCAGATGAATTCATCACCGGTAATCGGACCTGCAACACCCGGTAAAGGCAAGACTTCAACAGATGTGACACTAGAATAAACAGGAGCAAATGTCGGTTGAGTCACCTCTACACGATAGTATGTCGTCACATTCAAAGAAGAAGTGATGTACGAAGCTGAATTTGATCCTGATCCTCCTGATACATTCACCCAATTAGTGAGTCCATCCGGCGATTCTTGCCACTGAATAAAGCCGCTGTATTCTTGTATTCCCAGGCTCACAGATAATCCACGGCAGATAACCTGATCACCGGAAATGAAGCCCGCACTTGGTGCAGTGGGAGCAAGCAAGGCCCCGACCATCAGTCGGTAAGGCTGGCCTAATTCAATCAAGCCGGATCCATCAAGCGCGGATTCAAAATAAGTGTCAGGACGAGCGGGGTTTTCATCTTGTATACCGAGAGGTGAATTTCCGGGTGACGATCCTTCCATCGCTAAACCTGCATAAAAAGCATCATCTGTAAAAACAGGAGGCGTGATGATATCAAAGTTGTGCCATGTTCCGAGATCTTCTGCTGCAATGACATATGTTTCGGATTGGCCGGCAATGGATCCATCACCATGTAGTATAACTCCAAAAACTGTTTTGCCTATATTGTTTACATCATCTGTGATGTACGCAGTGATGGCAGCGACGGATGCAGTTCCTGAAACAGGATATTTGGCAGCGTAAATTCTGTCAGCCTGAGGTGTAAAGCTGCGTTGCTCAGCAGGTCCATGCGTGGAAGAATAATTGCAGTTAAATTCATTTGTGTTTTGTTCCCATGTGAGTTCATTATTTGAACTATCCTCATCCTGGTCATTGACCACATGGACATAAATGTTTGAGTTGCCCACATTGGTTGCTACCAGATCCGGAAAGGAAACGATGATGGATTCATCCGGTGCAAGTGAAGGAATGATTACGGACTCAACATAAAAATTATCACCAGTCACTTGCATCGCCACCGGGATATCCGTCAGAAGGGTTTTCCCTGCATTTACCACATTGACAGCGATGGGTTGTGGATTGGAGTAATACAAGGAAGCATCTCCCAATGAATAAATTTCATAGATGCCCAGGTCATTGTTGTATCTCGGATTAAACCTGAAGGTGCGGCCTGCATCGGGCTTAGGACTCTGCGGGGGCTCCTGGTAAAAAATGGCCGGTGGGAAAGCATCATTGGAATTTGAGAAAAATACATCATCCCATGCCTGATCATTGTATTTACTGACGATGAGTAACTGATCATCCCTGCTGTCAGATCCCTTCAGTCCACAAGCCACAGGTCTCAGATCATTTTGATTGCCGGAGGGAGTCCAATCACCATAGACAAACTCGATCACATTGGTTGATTCATACAATTTGATCTGGAACTGCATGTTATCAAACTGAGGAACGGGATTTGATCCGGCTTCCCTGACATCTTTATATTGTATCGTACAAATTCTGTTGGGGGCAACACCACTCGTGTGCACCCTGTACTCCGGAGTGCCGGTGCCGGGTCCAAGGTCTATATTCATTGGACTCAAAATATTAACATCATCCGGATGGTTATTTTCAAAAATTCCGCCACTGGCTACACGAGGATCTTCAAAGAATAATGCGGCAGATGAAGGAGGCGTATTTCCTAGCTTGATAAAACCATTGGTATTGAGGACAAACTGTGAAAAGAATTCACAGTTATATTTAAAGCTGAAACCAATATCCTGCGGATCGGAATTTGAATTGTCAAAATCGGCAGTGGCGATAACAGTGCCTTCGTTGCCAAGACTGACATAATCGCCAGGTATGCTCGATGCTTTATAGTCCAGATAATTAAGTGCGGCGCATGGATCCCATGCTGAAATGCGAACGGAGTAATCTTCCACTTCTCCCCATTGTGAAAATCCACAGGCCTCACTAAGCGGCCCATTTTGTGAATCATGGAGTCTCACCCGCATGCGTGTAATGCCTATTTTAGCTGTCAATGGCGCACGGAATGAGCCTTCAAAAACCATCGCGCCGGATGGGTCCGAATGGAATACCACTTCGCCTGCATCATCAAAGTCTCCATCGATGTTCCAGTCCATATACACGAGCACTTCATCCGCGAAGTAAGGCACCCCGTTTTCGACAAAAATGTCTATGGATGAACCCCGGTTGAGATCAACCACCTGGGAGGTGAAATCAGTATAACCTCCGGGATCCTTGCCTGAGGGATTATCGATAGCACCTATCGTGACCCGTGAAATATATTCATAGGTCAGTTCAGCGGCACCGGCATCGCAATAATCAAAGGCAATCACACGCGCGCCCGGAGGATCAGAGACCAGTAATGTCTTTGGTTCGTCCAGGACCACCGATGTGCATTGCGCATCCACTTGATTTCCAATCACTGCATCGGCAGGAATATCATACGTCAACCAGAAGTTATTCCTGCCATTACCGAGTTCCTGGTTTCCGGTGATGATAAATTCTCCATCAGGTGAAATAATAGTCTCTCCAAATTGGTTCGAAGTGGAAAAAGCCGTGGAGGTGGCGGTATAATACAGTTTTGCATTCGTGATATCCGTACCCGGATTTGTCGAACCCGATGTATTGAAAGTAAAGGACGTCGCGTGAAATGGAGAGAGATTGCCATTGGTCACTAATTCTACTTTCAATATTTCCTGATTGGGTTGATTTGGTGATACAGAAGATAATTCCTTTTGAATGGTAGTACTCGATACAAAAATCATCGGGGTAGGCTCATACTCAATCGGTGTTTCCCAAAGGCCTCTGCCATATGATGCGGCGCGCAACCTGGTTTCTCCGGGATTGGACGAATAATAGATTTCGATCTCGCCTGTTCTTACATTCGGCAGCCCGGTGTTATAGGGTACCCAATCATTGCTGCCTTTTTTATAGTAGACACCAAGTTCTGTTCCCAGGTACAGCTCCACATCGTTTGTCGCCTGATAGTTTTGAACCATCGAGTAGGCTGGAATCGGAGGCAGTCCTGTAGAAATATTATTCCAGGACAGACCACCATCCGTGGATTCATACACTCCAGGCGTACTGTATCCACTCAACACTACCCACAGTGTATTTGGATCATCATATTTGACCGCGATATATTCAAGGGTTCCACTCGATGTTGGTAGGGAGCCCGTGATATCATTCCATTCTTCTCCACCATTGGTGGACTTGAAGATCTGTTGATAATCCGCAATATACAGGTAGCGTGAATCGGATGGCGCAGCCGCGATCGAACGGACACGACCAGCTTTGGAAATGGATGAAATCTGTGTCCAGGAGTCACCTCTGTTTTCGGTTTTCCACAACTGGTTGTAACCTCCATAGAGGATATTCGGATTGTTAGGATCA
>DATHZY010000029.1:0-2890 GCA_035458325.1 Saprospiraceae bacterium
ACTCATGTTGAATGTTACCATATACATTGGTCTGTTGTGCATCATATTTTACGGTACCAAAATAGGATTGCTGATCCTGGTAGAAGGCGGAAGCAAAGAGTACTATATTATGTTTGTTATTGATGCGGTACCCTGTCTTTGTCCATAATTCTGGCTGATTGAAATGGACAGTCTGGCCATAAGTGGTGTTACTGCCTTTATCTGTCTCTGGATCAAAAAATGTTTGTCCACCTACCCGTTGCTCGTTGACAAAACGTAAACCGATCCGGCTGCTCCAACCCAGTTCATTTTCGTTTCCGTATTTCCATTTATTGAAAATCATATAACGGGTCAGCTGAGGCAGATCCAGGAAGGTGTCATCATCGCGATCAAATTTATTGGCGGGTTGGATGGTATGAAACGCGGTCAGGTTGCTCCATTTGTTCTTCTTAAAAGCAAGGTTGGCATTCAGGTGTTTTTCCGCAAAATTATTGATATAGGCATTGAGATACAGTTTATCGGTGTTGTCCGGTTCTTTGGTTTCAACATTGATTTGTCCACTGATACTTTCATAGCCCTGCAATACACTATTGGCACCTTTAGCCACATAAATATTATCTACCAATGTTCCGGGAATGGTACTGATGCCATAGGTGTAGGTCAAGCCTTGAATCATCGGGAACCCATCCACCAGGACCTGGTTGTAAACACCAGACAATCCCAGGATGCGTAACTCTTTTGAGTTGGTGATCACATTGGTGGTCTGCGGTTGCACGGTGGATTGTGTTTCAAAACATCCCGCCAGGTCACAGCAGGCAGCTTTTTGCAATTCGGTCTGTGTGATTTGTTCAGTCTTAATGGGATTGATATCCGAAATAATCACCCCGTCGCGTTGACCCGCCACGATGATTTCTTTGAGAGATTCCACAGGTTGTAAAGTAAATACCAGATAACCTGGATTGATCACTTCAAATGTATCGGGGATATGCCCGAGATAACTTACGACGAGTTGATTGCCGGTGGTTTCTGTTTTTAGGATACTAAACTGGCCATTTGGACCTGTCAGCACACCGGTGGAGGTACCTAGCCAGTATATGTTAGCGCCTATCAGGAGATCACCATTCGCGTTGGCTACCCTCCCTGTGATGGTTTGCGATGAGATGCTGAAAGAAGACAACAATCCTGCAATGAAGAGGAATAATTTCAAATGTAATTTTTGTCTTTTCATTTGCTCACCAACGTTTACGTTGCGGCAAAGATATTAAAGTGAGGGGAGTTCTTGTTCCTGCATAACTCACCCCCAGCCCCTCTCTTTGAAATGATTTGAAGTACGCATTTGACATGCAAGGAAGAGAGGGGAGTTTTGTTTTGTCAATAGTTGAGCGGTGAGGAATTGTTTAATATATAAAGGTATAATCCGTCTCCAGACAGTCCCTATGCCCTATGCCCTCTGCTTTTTGCTCCTGGATAACTCACCCCCTGCCCCTCTCTTTTAACTGTAGAGATGTCGTACGCGAATGATTATCTGAAGAGAGGGGAGGTATGATTTGTCAATAGAGTATGAGCAACTAAATATAAAGCAGGTGCATGGATTATGTGCTCCTTGCTCTCTGCCCTCCCGCTACAAACGCCGTGCATTTGGCGGGATCTCCGCTGCGCTTCGACTTGCTCTAAGCCATCCGCTTCACTGCCTCAACACACCATAGCAGCTCGCCAATAAAAGTAGCTGCCCGCTTGTCGACGGCGGCTTTATCAGATGGTACACCATTGATATCAAATGCTTCCTGGACTTTCGGGACGGGAAACATAGCGGGCACAGTCCAGGCGCGTATTTTCCACAGGGACCACTGCAAGCCGGTGATGACTTGTGTACCTCCGAATACGCCATCAGATGCGGTGGAGATAGCAATGGGTTTTCGGTACCACTCCTTGTACAGGACATCCACCGCGTTTTTAAGACTGGCGGGGTAACCACCATTATACTCAGGTGTGACGATGATGATACCATCCGCCTTGGTCACGCGGGCTGCATAGTCGAGTAGTTCCGGTGAGGGATCTGGTTGTAAACGGAGCCGTTCGTCAAAAAGCGGAAACTGGTATTGATGGAGATCGATGATCTCGGTGGTAGCCAGGTTGTTTTCAGTCAGATAGTTTTGAAAATATAGCGCTACCCTGTGGCTGTTGCGGCCGGTACGGACACTGGAGGAAATGATGGCAATGTGCATTTGAGTGAAGAGTGAAGAGTGAAAAATTAGCAGTTAGCAGTTAGCAGTTGGCAGTTAGCAGAACGGTAAACGGTAAACGGTGTTCTTAGGGGGTAACAAAATTTTACTCAATAAGTTATAGGCCAGGGTGCTCGGTAATCAGTGTGGTGGATAAGGGGGAGTCTGATCTTGAACGGCAAGGATATATACACATTGTAAATATTGTCTATATTTCTGAGGAGCATTTGAAATCATGTATCTCCTTTCACAAATGAAAAACCACTTTTCTATGAAAAAACTATTACTTGCCTTCCTATCCCTGGTAGCGATGCATCACGCATCAGCCCAATTTGCTGTTTCGGGCAGGATTACCGACTCCCAGGGACAAGCGCTGCTAGGCGTAAATGTGGCTGAAAAAGGCACTAGCCATGGTACGGTCACGGATCTTGACGGATCGTATTCGATCACGGTAGCCAATGGTGATGCAGTCCTTGTCTATAGTTACGTAGGGTATGAAACCCAGGAAATTAAGGTTGCCGGCTCCTCCTCGATCGATGTGGTGATGGACGAAGGGATCAACCTCGGCGAAGTCCAGGTAGTCGGATCACGCAGCTATAAGCGATCTTCAACAGATACCCCGGTAGCCGTTGATGTCATTGATATCGCTGAACTCTCAGCCAACAGTGGTAAACCGGAAATCAACCAAA